>MEWP01000096.1:18464-32079 GCA_001775395.1 candidate division Zixibacteria bacterium RBG_16_53_22
AATGCTGTCGGCGCTCACGTCTCCGCCGTGCGCCAGGGCGATATGCTTGACTATGGCCAGGCCCAGCCCGGTGCCGCCCTGTTCGCCACTGCGCCCCTTATCGACACGGTAGAAGCGCTCAAAAAGACGCGGCAAGTGGCTTCTTTCGATTCCGCATCCGTGGTCCTTCACCGCCAATATTATGCCGTCATCGCGACGATCGCAGGCGATTTCGATAGTTTGCCCGTCCTCGCTGTATTTGATAGCATTGTCGATCAAATTTGCCAAAGCCTGCTCCAATAGCTGCGGATTGATGTTGGCCCTGATCTGGTCGGGGCATCTTAGCTCGATCGAAATATTTCTGGCCGCGGCCTTTGGCCCGCATGACTGAACGGCGGAGCTCAATACGTTATGGAGTCGGCTGTTTTCGAGAACAATTTGCCGTTTCTCCGTACCCTCTTCGATCTTCGCCAGGCTCAACAGATCCTCGATTATCGAATTAAGCCTGTCGGCCTGACGGGCGATAATGCTCAAGAAACGCCGGGCATCGGCGGGATTATCCATGGCGCCATCGCGGAGTGTCTCGACAAATCCTTTTATCGAGGTAATCGGCGTTTTGAGCTCATGAGATACATTGGCCACAAACTCGCGTCGGATATTTTCGAGTTGCCGCAGGCGGGTGACATCATTCAGGACAACCAGCGCGCCCAAGGCCTCGCCCTGCTGGCCGCGAAGAACCGAGCCCCTGGCCTGGACCACCGGCCCGACACCTCCTTGAAGCGTAATCTCCTCTTCGATTGGCTCGCGGCTTGCCAATGCCCTCGAAATAAATTTCTGGATTTGAATATTGCGGATAACCTCTTGTATGAATCGACCGATTATTGCATTTCTATCGAGGCCCAGCATTTTCATGCCGGCATTGTTGATATTGAGCACCCGCTCTCTGGTATCGACTGCCAGCACGCCCTCCATCATTGATAGAAATACCGCCTCCTGTTCATTATGCTGGGAGCTGATAGCTTGAATATTCCGGTCGAGTTGGGTGGCCATTTCGTTGATCTTGTCGGACAAATCTCCAAATTCCCGGGAGTTCCACGAGGGCAGCCGGCGATCAAACTGGCCGTCGGTAATTTTTGAAATAATCTCGGCGATTTGCCCGATTGGACGGCCAAGCCGTCGGGTCTCCAGATTGCTGGCGATAATGGCCAGGATAGCGATATACAGGCCGCCGACTATCGCTTTCAGCAGCACGCCTGAGATCGAATTGAAAATCAGCGCAACGCCTAATACCCCCAGCAAGATTGACAAGAGATAAAATGGATAAAATTGCCAGACCAGTTTTCTGCGCAATTTGCTCTAACCCCTCACTCTTCTCGCCGAATCGGAAAAACGGTAACCGACCCCTCTGACCGTCTCGATGTATTTGCCGAAATTTCCGAGTTTGCGCCGCAGACCGACTATTTGAACATCAACGGAGCGATCTGTAACGGGGTAATCCTCACCGTGCACGGCATTTACGATTTGATAGCGGGTGAAAACCCAGCCGGGCCTATTGACAAAGTGATAAAGCATTTGAAACTCGCCAAAAGTCAGATCAACCGGCTTGCCGTTAATACTAACCTCCCGCCGTCCAGGGTGAATGACCAGATCATCGATTTTGATAGGCGCGGTCTTATCCGCTGTGGGTTCGCTTCGGCGCCGCAGGACAGCCCTGACCCGGGCCAACAATACTCGGGGGCTGAACGGCTTGGTCATATAATCATCGGCGCCAAGCTCCAGGCCGGCGACGATATCGGCCTCCTCCCCTTTGGCGGTTACCATGATGATAGGCACATGAGCGATTTTCGAATCGTGTTTCATGATTCGGCAGAGCTCAAGTCCGTCGATTCCCGGAAGAAGCAGGTCAAGTAGAATCAGGTCGAATTGCTTTGAGCGGGCGCTCTTAAGCGCCTCCTCCCCTGTAGTCGCAGTCGCGACCTGGTAACCTTCTCTGGAGAGATTGTATTTGACCAGCTCGAGAATATCTGCGTCATCCTCGACCACTAATATATTTGTCTTTGTCACATGGCTCCAGCGAACAATCGGTTTTTCCGATAATGGTAAATTAACATTGTTAGGGGCATGTTCGCAACACGTGATATTCATGTAAGCCGAGGAAAAGAACGCGCCTCAAGATATCGTCCGGCAACCGCCGGAGATCCAGCCAGAGGCGCAGACGTCGTCATGCCGCCTGCTCCTGTTTGGAAACCGTAAGCTGCCGTAACATCCAAATTATGATACCTACTCCGATAACAAAGAGCACCAGGAATAGGATCATCGGGCTCCATTGGGTCTTAACCTGTTCAGCGGTCACATCGAAATATCGGCCGAGCTCGGCGTTCTGGACCACTTGTCGGTTGACGGCGTTGAATGCCAGCACCAGGAGTTGCGTCATTCCGACCACAAAGGCCAGGCGAGGCGACACGGTCTCTTTTCTGGAGGCCGCAGTAAGAATGGCCGCGACTGCGACCGGAGCAATGGCAGTTAGAATGGTCAATGGGAGCCAGCTTCCTGCAAATATAAGCGTTCTTAAATCATTCGGCCACGCGCCGAACATATACCAGGCAGCCGCGACGCCATACCAGGCCAGGCCGACAAGATATGGCTTGTATGCAAATCCCGTGGCCCATTTTCGATAATCAGCGTCCATTTTGCGCCCCAGGAAACCGCAGTCGATGGCGATATAGGCCGAAACAGTCATAAGAGCCATGCCGAACATCAGCAGCCATCGAGGCCAGAAGGTCGGATCAGAAATATTTAGAGCCAGGCCCGGGACCGCGCCGTCGACATGGCCGGCGCTCCAGATCCTGCTCCAGGCATCGAGGTTTGTCATGAGGCTGAATTCATTTGCGAAGATGAAACCGATAATTAGAAAAAAGACAGCTGATACCCATCCGGCGATACGGCTTAAGGGAGTCAGCCTGACAGTGTCGGCTTTAAGAGCGGTGGCGTAGATATAACTCCCATAATAGGCGAATGTCAAAAGCAGAATGACGCTCATCCAGGGCCAGGCCATGAGGATTGTCGATGGATAGAATGCTTTGTGGTAGGCCACCTGAATGAATAGAAGCGGCACAATTCCGAAATTAATCCCCAGGGCAATAATGATAGGCATCTGGGCCATCAGGCGTTTGACGAATATCTGGTGATTGCCGCCGCGTGTCCACAGGATCAATCCGAGCACGGGGCCGGCATACCAGAGATGCATCATGGTCATGTGGAGGGTAAATCCGATCAGCTTGAAAAGAATCAAAAACCAGAATGGGGCGGGAAGCCCAATCGGGCTCGATGGCGCGATAAGCATGCTGGGATTCATGGTGTCCTCCCTTCTCCGTTGCCATAATACATCCCAGCCGGATGGGCCGGGGCGATATTCACAAGGTACTTGGTGAGCAAGATTGCCTCCTCTCTGGTTCCTGCCCAGGGAGGCATGAAGAAGTGCGATTTTTCGGGATGTTCAACCACCACCCGGATCATCTCGAAAGTCCAACCGCGAGTCAAGTGAGCTATCGGCGAATAGCCGGCTTCGATGGCATGGCAATCGTTGCAATGATACTGGAACAGGACCGCGCCCAGCTTTCGCTGTTCGGTGTCCGGGAGCGTTAGCAGGAGCGCCTCGTCGACACCAGTACCCGATACCGCCTTTGGATAATCTTTGGACACAAGCGCCCTGGTCCAGACTCCGCCCTCGAGATAACCCGATTTTCTTAACGCCGGTATCTCCTCGGGAAGAATCTGATTCCCCAGAACCGCGTTATAAATGATATATGGTTTGCGTACCGCCTCACGGATATATTCCCCCGTTGTCACGGCCGCTACACCCGAAAGAAAAATCAGAATCGTAAAGCCGGGCGTGAACCACCCGGGGTTACGATATGGACCGAGATAGAGCATTACAAAAACAGCCACTGTCAGGGCGAAGATGAAGACCATCAAAACGTTGAGCACACTGGCCGCAGCCAGCGCCGCCCTGGATGATTCCGGCAGGGCAAGATACCACCACACTCCGCCCACGACAATCATTAGCGCGCCCCAAAGGGCTGGTCTGGCCGACCGGGATTCGATCAAATCACGCAAGGCTCGATCTTTGGCTTTGAACGAAGCATGCAGATAGACATAGAGGGATGCCAGCAGGAAAGCGCCGCCGGTTCTGGCCAGCACCTGGGGTATCAACTGGGGATTGAAAAATCCGGTCCAGAAACCGCGATTGACATGCCAAGCGCCGGTATTCAACATGAAAGCCGTAATGGCCGTAATGACAAACAGGCTGAACCAGGCGGCCCAGGCGTAAATCCAGCCAATTGTGACATGTGTCTTTTCCTTGAGTCTCCCCCAGTAATAGAAGAAGATGAACGCCGCCACGATCTCCAGGATGAAAGCGACATATTCTATCGCCCATCCGAAAACGAAATTGTGTATCAATGTCTCAGTGGCCAGGGGCGAGGCCAGGCCGATTGTCCACCAGACGCCGACCCCGGTAATGGCACCGTAGACCACCGTGATGAGGATGAAAAACCAGGCGTGCTGCTTGAGGTAACTGAGGTAATCCGTATTCTTGGTTCGATAGGCATATCTGGTCTCGACGGCGAGAAAGAATCCTCCCCCGACAGCATAGTGCGAGACCAGGACGTGCAGGACCGATATGGCCGCAATTAGCATCGGAGAAGTTAAGAATGGAACGTACCACCAGGGATAATGCATCATCTCCCCCTTTCCACGAGAGAATCAAACAAAGCCAAATCAGACAACGAAATAGGCTGCATCTCGGACATCACATGGCATTCGGATACGCGTCGCATACTATCACAAAAGATGGTTTGAGTCAAAGGGAATTGGACGGTCATTTGACTTTCGGCGCAAACGATAATACTTTATGACGGAACTTGAGGGCACGACAGGTGTTCAGCGTCTGGCAATGGGCGCCCCGTGCGCCAACGGAGTGATAGATGAACGAGAAGAAATTCGAAACCGGGCAGGCCGGTTTAAGGCTGCCGGATGATTTCCGAGCATTGTCGCATGCGATATTGACGTGCGCCAATCGTGGTGAACCGAAGATATCATTCCTCCGCGAGGTCACGGAGCTGATTATCAATTTCTCAGGATGCGATGCTACAAGAATAATGTATAAGGATGACAGCAAATATTTTTGCGGCAGCGCCGGAATCACCAACGGACAGATCGAATTCAAACTGGAGCCATGCTCGCTTGACCAGGATCATGTCGGTCCCGGCTCCCGTGCGGCGGTCCTTGACCAGCTTTCCCGCGATGTCATCAGGCGCAATTTCGATCCATCCCTCCCCTTTTTCACGCCGTTCGGCAGTTTCTGGACTGGAAGCGCCGACCGCCCGCTGGAATTCGGCCAGGTAACCAAGGAATACTCCCGTTTCCATGGCCTGATAGTCGATGGTGATTACCTCACTGTAGCACTGGTTCCAATCACGGTGATCAGCGAGACCGTCGGCCTGCTTCATCTCCAGAGCAAGAAGCGAGACTATCTGACGAAATTCGACCTGGCGCTATACGAGACCGTAGCCCAGGCCCTCGGCGTGGCACTGATGAACCATCGGGCCCAAGCGGCGCTAAGGGAGCGGGTTAAGGAATTGACATGCCTCTACGGCATAGCCACCCTTTCGGAGCAACCCGGCATATCATCGCAGGAGATCCTCCAGGGCATAGCGGATCTGCTGCCGCCCGCCTGGCAATACCCGGAGATAGCATGCGGCAAAGTCGTGTTTGATGATTTCGCATATATGTCGCCGGGAGCGGTTGAGGGTGCTCAGCGGCAGTCCGCCAGGATCATTGTACATGGCGCGGAACGGGGAGATGTCGAGGTGGCCTATTCCAAAACAATGCCTGATCTCGACGAGGGGCCGTTTTTGCAGGAAGAACGCAAGTTGATAGATACGGTGGCCTCGCACATAGCTTTGATAATCGAACGCAAGCAGGCCGAGGAGGAAAGGCAGAAGCTCCAGGATCAGCTTCGTCATGCCGACAGGCTGGCCACTATCGGCCAATTGGCAGCCGGTGTGGCCCATGAATTGAATGAGCCCCTGGGCAGCATCCTCGGGTTTGCCCAATTGGCCAACAAGAATCCAGGCGTGCCAAAGGAATCGTCCGGCGATATTCAAAGAATAGTAAATGCCGCCCTGCACGCCAGAGAAGTAGTGAAAAAACTGATGTTGTTTTCGAGGCAGATGCCGACCCGGAAAGAGCACGTGGACCTCAATAAAATCGTCAAGGAGGGGTTGTACTTCCTTGAATCGAGAGCGTCAAAATCAAATATCGAAATTACAAGATCGCTGGCATCGGGTGTGCCTCTGATATTTGCCGATCAGTCGCAACTCTATCAGGTGCTGGTCAATCTCACTGTGAATGCGGTTCAGGCCATGCCCGACGGCGGCAAACTTACTCTCAAAACAGAAGCTTGCGGCGGCCGGGTTCACCTTATAGTAGAGGATACCGGTATCGGAATGAGCCAGGAAGTGCTCGGCAAATTATTTATACCGTTTTTTACAACCAAGGACGTAAATGAGGGTACCGGGCTGGGACTCTCGGTGGTTCACGGGATAGTGACATCCCACGGCGGCACAATCAGTGTCGAGAGCGAGGTGGGACACGGCACGCGATTTACAATCAGCCTGCCGTCAGCGGGCGAAAAAGGAGCGGATGGTGGAGACAATTAACACGAATAGAGGCGAAAAAATACTGGTGGTCGATGACGCTCCCGATACCCTGGAGGTCTTGAGGAGAAACCTGTCCTCGGCGGGATTCCAGGTCTATATAGCATCGAGCGTTCCCGAGGCGATTCGGGTCCTGGAATCGACATCGATAGACCTGGTCATCACGGATCTGAAAATGCCGAAAGTCAGCGGCCTCGACCTCATCCGTCACGTGCGCGAGAATCTGAAGGATACCGAGGTCATGATGATAACCGGATATGCCTCGATCGAGGGGGCGGTGGAGGCTGTCAGAACCGGGGCCGAGGATTACCTGGCCAAGCCGTTCACCGATGAGGAGCTTTTCGTGGCGGTCGAACGCGCCCTCGAAAAACTCAAGCTAAGGCTGGCCGGAAAACCTCATGTTTCCACGGAGCGGCCGCTGACTCATGGCTTAATTGGCGATTCGCAGTCGATGCATGAGGTTTACGAATCTATCAAGAAGGCGGCGACGACCGCGGCGACAGTCCTCATATCGGGTGAAAGCGGCACCGGCAAGGAGCTCGTGGCCCGGGCCATACATTATTTCGGACCTCGAGCCTCAGCGCCATTCGTGCCGATAAACTGCGGCGCCATCCCCGAGGGGCTTCTGGAAAGCGAGCTATTCGGGCATATCAAGGGGGCCTTCACCGGCGCCAGCGAATCACGAGCCGGTTTTTTCCAGACAGCCGAAGGCGGCACGATATTCCTCGATGAAATAAGCGAGACCAGCCCCTCGATGCAGGTGAAGCTCCTGCGAGTTCTGCAAGACAAAGAGGTCTGCATGGTCGGCGACACCCGCCCGCGGAAGGTCGATGTGCGAATCCTGGTGGCCACCAATAAGGATTTGGCAACGATGGTTAAGAAGGGCGTCTTCCGCGAGGACCTCTTTTTCAGGCTTTCGGTTCTGAATATCGTCATCCCACCTCTTCGAGAGCGGGGCGATGATATTCTACTCCTAACGCGCCATTACGCCGCCAAATTCGCCAACGAGGCCGGCAGGACGGTGCCTCAATTCACCGATAGTGCCTTGACACTCCTGTGCCGATACGATTGGCCAGGCAATGTGCGAGAACTTGAAAATGTCATGCAACGGCTGGTGCTCATGAACGACAGCGACATTATCGACGCGCCCGATTTGCCTCCCAACATGCGGTTCTCGGTATCGAAAAATGCCGGCCTCAATAAAACACTGGCGGAGATCGAGGCGGAGTATATTCAGAATGTCCTGGCCAGCGTGGGCGGCAATAAGACCAAGGCGGCCGAGATCCTGGGAATTGACCGCAAGACTTTGAGGGAAAAAATCAAAGGCCCCCAGAGCAGATTTGGAGAGATGTAGTAGCTTTGTCCGGGGACCCCTGCGGTCCCCGGTTTTTTTATTCACCGTCATGCGTGGTAAATGGCCTCGTGTGCCACGGCCTCTGTTGGCTACTTTAACAGCACCATCTTCCTTGTCTCGGTATCCTTCCCTGCTACAAGCCTCGCCATATAAACGCCCGAGGGCATACCTCTGGCATCCCAAGCCACGCGATGGCTTCCGGCGGCCATATCCTCATCGACTAGTGTGGCAACTTTGCGTCCGCTGACATCGAACAGGTCCAACCTTACGTGCCCAGCCTCTGGTATGGCGTAGCCTACTGTGGTTCTGGCGTTGAAGGGGTTGGGGTAGATATCTAGGTGTTCGATATGGCTCGGCAATAGTACCGACGATATTTTGGGATCGTTGGGCTCAGCGTAAAAGGTTATGGTTGCTGAAGGGAGGGAAGTTTGGCTCAAATCGTCGACCGCATATACTCGGTAATCTACTTGGTATTCCCTGCCAATACCCCATTCAGTGAAGTCCATGGTCTCATCCACGTAAATGGTGTCGTTGAGCCCGGTGACGGTGGCTATCCATTCCCATGATTGGCCATATAGCTTCCGAAAGATGTCATACCGTGCAAAATTGGTTTCCCCGCAGGGCGACCACTTGAATTGGGGATGCACGGGATGGGATAGCGCCGCCACATTCCTGGGCGAGACCGGCGGCAGATCGTTTAGGAAATAGGCGACGTCTTCGGTATTGACACCGCCGTAATCGGCATTAGTCACCAAATGGATGTTTCCCACCTTGTCGGCAAAAAGCTGAGAATAGCCGAAGTGGGTGTATGCCTCGTCACCGGTATATAGGATTTCCGAAGTGGCCCCCCAAGCATACGAGCGTGGCGACGCGGAACGACAATACAAGCGTTCGGTTAACGGGTTAATCCAGACCACATAGACCGTACCGTCCGGGGTAGTAGCCAATGATGGATACCGCCCATTGCCGCTCTGAAGGATTACTATAGAGCTCCACAGATACGATTCTCCAGTCCATTGGCAACGTTTATATTTTACGCTGTAAATTCCGCTGATGGCCTCCTCCCAGACGAAGTGCAGGGTAAACGTGTCGTTGCCCTGATCCCACACAAACATATAGGCTCTCGTTGCGCTCTCAAAGTCACCGGCTTGGGAAACCATGATCGGTTCATCGAAGGTACCGTCCGCGAAATGATATATCGTATAGTAGATATTGTTGGCGCTACTCTCCGAATTACGTCTGTCGTAGGCGATGGCCATGTCGTGGTTGGGAAGGGGATAGGGACAGACACAACTGGAATAGCAGAATGTGTCCGCTGCGTCGTTAAAAAAGGGCATGGCATCGCTCCAAACCTCACCATATTCTTCGCTTATCGTCAGGGTCCTATAGTGCAGGGCCCTGAAATCATGGTGCTGATAAGGCCAGGCGCAAAAAACGGCGTTACTGCCATTGTATATTAACTCACCGGATTTGCCGGGTGCGTTGCGAGGCACATCATATTGGTCTTCTAACGGGGAAATGAAGAAAAAGCCGCTCCATTCTTGGTCGACTCTGTCCCAATTACTCCTTTTGTATTCATTGCCCTCCTGCGGCCACGGTGGCGCAAGGCTGTTATACGTCACGATGGTTTCTAAATGGTCATATGGGTCTAAATATGTCGTTACTGCGGGATGGCCCGGACTGTAGTTATCAGGCTCCTCCGCAGTCACATTAGTGGACGCCCCCCATTGGCTCCTCAGGTACGTGCCGCAGTAATAAACCTCCGTACTAGGCTGTATTCCGGGTGGATTGTCCTCCCACACCACCTGTACAAACAAGCTGCTGTCCACATACAAAGCCCAGGGTGTTTCCGCATTCCTCGCAGTCTGAGCTCCTGTAGTGTCATCGTTGTTAACCCTGATGCCTGCACTCCATTCGCCATGGGTTGTCAAGCACAGAAGCAACGTCCAGGCGAACACCAATAACCAAATTCTCGCTTTCATACGCGGCCTCCTTCAATTGCTGTTGTTAGAATTTAATTTTATCACCCCCATAAGTCATACAAGTTCACTGGCACTCCCGGTCGATCGGCACCGGGCCTCCTTTCAAATACCAAACCAGATAGACCACATCGATACCGTTAACCTGGCAGTTGCCGTTGATATCGGCTTTGTAAATATCAGAGGGCAGTGGATACTCCTCTCGGCCTTTGAGGTAGTTAATGAAATATATAACATCCAGGCCGTTTACCAGGCAGTCGGCGTTCATGTCACCCCGGTAAGCCTCCCCATACGTAAATTCGTAAACGTTATGGCCGGCAGGAACGGGCCGCTCGATAAAGATCTCCCCAAGACCATCATGGTCGGTGTCGTAGGCCGAAGGTGTGTTGTAGACGCTCCGCTTTAGGTAAAGCGCTCCCATGGTGCCATCGGCCCGTGGCCCATAGACACCGAGGCGGCCGTTGGAGCATACCATCAGTTCCTGCCCGCCATCGCCATCAAAATCCTGCAGGGCCAGACTGCCCCCTATCGAAAAGATAGACCCCGGCAGGGAGTCAACCCAGAACTGGTTGAAGGAATTGTCGCCATCACTCTCGAAACCGAAGAAAAAGAACCCCCCTCCTTGGGGAGAGGCGCTCATGCAGTAAAATTCCCACACCCCGTCGGCGTCCAGGTCGGCTGGGCCCACCAGCCAGAAGGTGTTCCAATGTCTCAGGAGAGCCCGCCAGACCAAGGCGAAACTGTCAGGGGCGGCCTGCTCATAGCAGAGAACCCGGCCCATACTCCCTACCGTCACCACCTCGGGAAGCAAATCGGCGTCGAAGTCACCCCAGACGTATTCGGAGTAGTTGTCAATCAGCGACTCCGGGTAAGGGATGGTATAATCGAGGACGTAGGCGTTATCCCCGACGTTTCTGAGGGCGTAGATCACCCTATATGTGGGGCGGAAGGAGATCTCGGTTATCCCATCACCGTCCAGGTCGGTGAATCCTCCGGCCATGACCCTCGGCGCACCCAGGTGCAGGGGCCAGGCGTAAACCGAGTCAGAGGGAAGACTGGCTGTGTCGGAGGCCTCGTCCAAGACCATGTAGCTTATCGATGTCGAGTGCCAGCGGATTGACATCATCTCGCGCCGCCCGTCACCATCGGCGTCCCCGCCATAGTCCATAACGGCTCGACCGCTAAGTTGTCCCCGCTGTTGAAAAAGGCTGTCATCCTCGGGCCGCTCGAAGATTAGCGTGCTGCCACCCAAGATGCCACTGATCTCGGTCAACCCATCTCGGTCGCACTCGCCAAATTGGTGGTAGCCCATGTTAGACGGCAGGCGCCACTTCTTCACGAATGAGAAGCAGGTATCAAAATTAGCTGTGACAGGGGGCAGGGTGATTTCCCCGTTCGGCTCTCCGGCATCGGCGGCCAGCCAGGGTTCAGGCTTATATAGGCGCTGGTAGGTGAGACCGGTTTCCTTATCCAGAATGGTAACATAGAGGCTGTCTTGAGCGACAATCTCCAGGTTGGCGGGCAAATCCCTTATCGTCTCAGAGGCAAGAATAACTGTCGTCAGGGAAAGCCCGAGGATGAGCAGAAGAGCAGGGGCTTTCATAATCTTTGAGAAATTTCTATATCCGATAACAATATACAAAATTATCCATCCTTTTCAAGTGTAATTTCTTGTAACACTTCTGTTCATTGGCATTCCCTGTCTATCGGGGCCGGGCCTCCTTTCAGAAAGCAAACCAAATAGACCACGTCGATACCGTTGACCCGGCAGTTGCCGTTTATATCGGCTTTGTATATATCCGCGGGCAATGGATATTCCACGCGGCCTTTGAAGTAGTTGATCAAATAAGTGACATCCAAACCGTTTATCAGGCAGTCGGAGTTCAAATCACCCCTATAGGCCTCCCCATAGGTGAACTCGTAAACGTCATGGCCGGCGGGGATAGGACGCTCGATGAAGATTTCCCCAAAACCATCTTGATCCGTATCATATACATATGGCGTGTCATCGGCATTTCGCCAGATATATGCGGCTCTCAGGTCGTTATCTCCCACTGCCCGGTAGATGGCAACGGTGGGGTTGGAGCAGACAAATAGCTCCTCTCTTCCGTCGCCGTCAAAATCCTGCAAGGCAAGGTTCCCTCCATTCCATATATTTCCTGGCAGGGAATCGTTCCAAAAATGATGGAATGAATTGTCGCCATCGGATTCGAAACCGTAGAAGAAATAGCCGTTGCGGCTGGAAGAGGCCGACATGCAGTAGAACTCTAATATGCCGTCATTATCGAGGTCCGCAGGGCCTACCAGCCAAAAGGAATTCCAATATCTCAGGAAAGCCCGCCAGACAAAAGCGAAGCTGTCGGGGGCCACGTTCTCGAAAGCGATGACCCTACCCATGCTTCCTACCGTGATTACCTCGTTGCGGCTATCCAAATCGAAATCCCCCCAAATATAATCGGTATAGTTGTCCAGAAGCGATTCTGGAGATGGGATGGTGTAGTCGAATTCATACGAGTTGTCCGCGATATTTTCCAAAGCGTATATAACCATCAAATTGGGCCGGAAAGAGATTTCTTGAACTCCATCTCCATCGAGATCGGTAAAGGCGCCGGGCATTAAAGTAGGCGCTCCAAGGTTAAGCGGCCAGGCATAGACTGAGTCTGACGGAAAGCTCATGGTGTCCGGGGCCTCCACCAGAGTCATGCAATTTACGCCTATGGAATGCCAGTCGATAAACATCGCCTCGGCTTTCCCATCCCTATCTGCGTCCCCCCCATAGTCCATTACCAAGTGATGATTCGCGATAACGGCCTGTAGTTGGAAAAGGGTATCGTCCTCGGGCCGCTCATATATATAAGCTCCGGTATAGCCGGGCGCACAGAGTTCAGTAAGCCCGTCTCGATCACAGTCGCCAAATTGGAAAAAACTCGTATTTAAGGGCAGGCGCCACTTCTTGACGAATGAGAAACAGGTATCGAAATCAGTTATGAGGGGTGGCAGGGGGATTTCCCAATTGTGTTTTCCCGCATCGGCGGCAAACCAGGGCTCAGGCTTATATATGCGCTGGTAGGTTAGGCCGGTTTCCTTATCGAGAATAGTAACGTAGAGGCTGTCTTGAGCGACAATCTCTAAATTGGCGGGCAAATCCCTTATTGTCTCAGAGGCAAAAGTAGTTGTTGTCAGGGAAAGCCCGAGGATGAGCAGAAGAGCAGGGGCTTTCATAATCTTTGAGAAATTTCTATATCCGATAACAATATACAAAATTACCTATCCTTTGCATGCATAATTCTTTGTAGAACCTCCGTCTACTGGCATTCCCGGTCTATCGGCGCCGGGCCTCCTTTCAGAAACCGAACAAAATAGACCACATCAATACCGTTGACCTGACAATTGCCGTTGATATCGGCCTTGTAAATATCAGCAGGCAATGGATATTCCTCTCGGCCCTTGAGGTAGTTAATGAAATATATGACATCCAGGCCGTTTACCAGGCAGTCGGCGTTCATGTCACCCCGGTAAGCCTCCCCATACGTAAACTCGTAAATGTCATGGCCGGCAGGAATGGGACGCTCGATGAAGATTTC
>MEWP01000096.1:32128-41493 GCA_001775395.1 candidate division Zixibacteria bacterium RBG_16_53_22
AGATATATACCGCTCTAAGTGTGTTGTTCCTTACGGCTCTGAAAATTGCGATCGTGGGGTTGGAGCAGACAAACAGTTCTTCAGCGCCGTCGGCATCGAAGTCCTGCACGGCCAGATTGCCGCCCGACAAAATAAAACCCGGCAGAGAGTCGGTCCAAAACTGGTTGAAGGAATTGTCGCCATCACTCTCGAAACCGTAGAAGAAGTACCCCCCTCTCTGGGGGGAGGCGCTCATGCAGTAAAACTCCCACACCCCGTCGGCGTCCAGGTCGGCCGGGCCAACCACCCAGAAGGTGTTCCAGTGCCTCAGGAGAGCCCGCCAAACTAGCGCGAAACTGTCGGGGGCGGCCTGCTCGTAACAGAGGACCCGGCCGGCGCTGCCGACCGTCACCACCTCGGGGCGCAAGTCAGCGTCTAAGTCCCCCCAGATGTAGTCAGAGTAGTTGTCGATGAGCGACTCCGGGCTGGGTATGGTATAGTCGAGGACGTAGCCATTATCCCCGACGTTTTCCAAGGCGTAGATTACCCCATATGTGGGACGAAAGGAAATCTCGGTCATCCCGTCACCGTCCAGGTCGGTAAAGCCTCCGGCCATGACCGTGGGCGCTCCCAGGTGCAGGGGCCAGGCGAAGACCGAATCAGCCGGCAGGGCAGCCGTATCCGGCGCCTCATCCAAGACCACGTAGCTGACCGATGTTGACTGCCAGCGGATCGACATCATCTCGGCTTTTCCGTCACCGTCGGCGTCCCCGCCGTAGTCCATCACCAGCCTACCGTTAATCTGCCCACGCTGATGGAACAGGCTGTCGCCCTCGAGCCGCTCGAAGATGAGACCGTTGCCCCCCCAAATACCGCAGACCTCCGGCAACCCATTCCGATCGCAATCGGCGTATAGGTGGTGACCCATGTTGGAGGGCAGGCGCCACTTCTTGACGAATGAGAAACAGGTATCGAAATTAGTTATGGCGGGTGGCAAGGGAATTTCCCAATCATGTTCTCCGGCATCGGCGGCAAGCCAGGGCTCAGGCTTATATAGGCGCTGGTAGGTGAGACCGGTTTCCTTATCCAGAATAGTAACATAGAGGCTGTCTTGAGCGACGATCTCCAAGTGGGGCGGCAGGGCCGCCAAGGGGTCGGCGGCGATGACAGCCGAAGGAAACCCCAAAATTATGAGGAGCACAAGACGATAGGTTTTCATGGCATCGAGCGATACCCCCATCCGGGAAATGTCCGCGGCCTATTAAGGGCTTTGAATCAATTTAAATATGCAAACCGGGTCCAGTTTTGTCAAGTATTTTATGAAGAAATTTAGCGAAGTCGATGACTTTTCGGTGGCTCGGGAAATGTGATTAGCCATGGTTAGCCGAGGTCGTCCCCCACGCTCAAGTAGTTTGCCGCGTCGCCCCGGCAAGGCCGGGTACTCATCGCAATGACTCGCTGTTATATTGTTAACCTTTAGGTCGTTTCCTTCGGTTCGTCACAAAATCCCAGATGACGTAGCTGCCGAGGTTATCGACCGAGGAAAAATAGGCGCGGCCACGGTTGAGCTCAGTCAGTTTCTTGACGAAGGTTTGAAGATATGTGTCGTCGGTCACCATGAAGGTCGTAATTGTGATCCGCTTCTTGCGGCAAACCACGGCTTCATCCAGAGTGCGGTTGACGATTAGGGGGTCCAGTCCCGCCGGATTTCTATACACCTGGCCGTTGGACCGGATTATCATCGATGGTTTGCCGTCGGTGATCATGAATATCTGCTTGTTGACATGCTTACGTGTCATGAGTATTTGCCGGGCCAGACGCAGGCCCGCCTGCGTGTTGGTGTAATATGGTCCCACGGCGATATACGGCAGGTCCTTGATCTGAACCTCCTGGGCGTTGTCGCCGAAAAGCACTATCGAGAGATCGTCCTTGGGGTATTTGGTCAATATCAGCTCGGTGAAAGCCAGGGCCACCTTTTTGGCCGGCGTGATTCGATCCTCTCCGTAGAGGATCATCGAATGCGATATATCTATCATCAGCACCGTGGCGCAGGAGGTGGACTTCTCCGATTCGAAGACCTCGAGATCGTTCTCGGAGATATTGAAATCGAAATTGTTGCTGCGGACGATGGAATTGAGCAGCGACGAATTGAAATCGACCGACTGATAGTTGTCGCCGAATTTGTAGGAACGCTTCTCCGGCAACGACTCCTCCGATGAGCCGCCCTCGTAGGGCAGCAGGTGCTGGCCCTTGCCCGATGATTTCATTTTCTTGAACATAAGCTCGAAAGCGTCCTGGCGGATATTCTGCTCCCCCTTGGAGGTCAGTTTCAGGCCGGCTTTGGTTTCCCTGACAATACGGCTTTGTTCGAGCTGTTTCTTGAATTCACCGAGGTCGTAGTTGGAATCGATCATGCCCTCGCGCTGAAGCTTCTCCATCAACCGGAGCGTCTCCTCGACATCGCCGTTCATCCGGACCAGCAGGAAGTTGAAAATGGAAAGAAGGTCCGTCAGTTGCTTGAGGTGGGCGTAAAACTCATCGTCCCATTGAGAATACAGAAACCGCATTACTGCATGCCTCCCATGCCGCTGAGCATCTTGGAGAAAACGTCGGAGTATTGTATCGCGGAATCGTGAATCTCGCGGGTTATCATGTTGTTCTGATGCATGGCCTCGAGAACGAATTCCATCCGCAACAGCATCTCGCGGTCATTCGGAGCGGGGAAATGCTTTTTGACTACGTCTTTCAATCCCGCGACCGATTCAAGCCGTTTCTTGTATTCGGGGAAAGGCAGGGAATCAGAAAGCTCGAGCTTCTTCCCGGATGAGAAAAAATCGACTATCGCTTCATACGGATTCGCCTCGGGCCTTTCCCCGCGCGACCTATCTTTGCTCGGCTTGGGGAAATACCTGGCGAACACGTTGTTTATGGCCTGGCCGATCAGGTTGAAGCTGACCAGCACCGAGCCCTCCTGCTCCCCCTCGTAAACCAGCTCGATCTTGCCGGTGATGGCCGGTATGATGGAATAGATATCGCACATGCGCGGAAAATAGTCGTCGTCCTTGTTTGTCAGGGCGCGGCGTTCGATGTTGGACAGGAAGTTTTCGTAGGCCGAGATAGAGATCCTGGCCGAAACGCCCGATTGCTGGTTGACAAATTCGCTGCCTCGCGCCTGGAACGAGACCTCCTCGATCAGGTCGCGGATGAATTCAGGAATCTCCGCCCCGACCCCTTTATGGGTATTTTCGTGCTCGGTAATTTGCCGCGATTCCTCTATTGTGCGCGGGTAGTGCGTGATAATCTGTGAGTCGATCCTGTCTTTTAGCGGGGTGATGATGTTTCCGCGATTGGTATAATCCTCGGGGTTGGCCGTAAACACCAGGAGCATATCGAGCGGCACGCGCAATGGAAATCCGCGGACCTGGATATCGTTTTCCTCGAGGATATTAAGCAGTCCGACCTGGATTCTGGGCTGGAGGTCGGGCAATTCGTTGATCGCGAATATGCCGCGATTGGTGCGCGGTATGATGCCCCAATGAATGACCTCCTCATTGGAGATATCGAGCTTCTCTCGCGCGGCCTTGATTGGATCAATGTCGCCGATCAGGTCGGCGATGGAAACATCGGGCGTGGCCAGCTTCTCGTGGAATCGGTCCTCGCGCCAAAGCCACTCGATCTGCGTGGAGTCGCCGCATTCCTCTATCATCTTGCGCCCTTTGGGAGATATCGGATGGAGCGGGTCCTCGTTCAGCAACGTGCCCGGCAGAACCGGAATATAGTCGTCCAGAAGCATATTCAACTGCCTGATGATGCGGCTCTTGGCCTGGCCCCGCAGGCCAAGGAGAATGAAATTATGCTTGGCCAGGATGGCGTTTACTATCTGGGGCACGACAGTTCGATCATATCCGACTATGGCATCGAATATGGGCTTGTCGGATTTGATCTTCTGCATCAGGTTTTGGCGAAGTTCCTCCTTGACAGTCTTGCTGTGCCAGCCGGTCTTCTTCAACTCGCCTAAAGTCCTCGGTCTATCTTTGGCAGCCATTTTTCCCCAACCCTTCTTATGATTATGATTTCTATTATCGCTTCCAATTCTATAAACTAAGTTTGGTTGGAGTTTGTTCAAATGAAAATGCCGTAACGGGTGCCAGTCGGGCCGGTTGAGAACATCGGCGGCATAATCCCGGCTCGCTTGTCGCCATATCGTATTGATGAATAATATCTTAATTAAATAGGCCCGATGCATTTCGGTTGTATCGGGCCCAAGTCGCGGCAGGCGGAAATCAAATGTTTACTTTTTGCGGGTGTATGTTATCTCCATATTCTTGATTTCCTTGCCATCGTCTCCGACCATGAACATTTCCATGACATGCGAGTCGGGACTGACGATCTTTGCCACCATCCTGTATTTGACTTCTTTCATATTCTGCATGACGTCGGGATAGGTGCCCTCCGACGTAAATACCTTGCGAGCGGCGTCCGCCTGACCATGCGATAACATGGGACAAGTGGTCATATCATCCATCCAGATGCCGACATATTCCTTTTTCATGAGATCGTAGCCTGTCAAACCGAAACCATTGAAAGGCGAACCCATCATCTCACTTGCCACTGTCTCCTGAAGATAGCGGCCTCCGAGAATCCATTTTGATTCCGATGTGCCCTTGGATTCCATAGGCGGCGCCGCGGGATCCATCCATGACTTGATTACTAAGTCCCAATTTCCGGCAAATGGCTCCAGGGCTTTATGGTGTTCGTCGGGAATTGCGTATTTCATATATTCAGCGTACTGCGCTTTCTGCTCTTCTGTCATCTGCATGCCTTCCATCTGTTGATCGCCTGAGAAAGAACGGCCAACGAAGAAGGCGCCGACAGCGATCAGCGCTACCAGGATTATGAACATACGTGATTTCAAGATACTGCTCCTTCCGTTTAAAGTTGTCACTAAAGTTTTCGGGACCATATTTTGATCAGCAAGATCATATGATCGATAGAGACTTTTAATAACGTTAAATTTTCCTGTCAAGTTAGACGAATTGCTTATGCTTGTCAATATTAAAATGCCGAGGGGAGCGTTTGTAATCCATGTTTCTTCGATATTGAATTTGCAGGGCTATAGGTCGTGCTGGCCCGGCTCCTGAATGCACAGCGAAGAGGGAGATGTTCGTTATTTCAAGCGGCCGGCGACTTTCATGGACATATTGGAATTCATTGGATATTTCGCGCTTGGCGACGATTTGTCCTATCCGCTTGACAAAGACCGGCCTTTAAGTTATTTTTTTCACATGATGTTTGGGTGATTCAATTGCAAATTTGTTGCCAGGCTTCGATGAAACAACGGCCCAGAAATCGACCACCCGGTTCGATTTTTTTTGCGGCCGGCGAAACTTCGGCAATCGGCTTGTTTAATAAATCGAAGGGAGATAGTAATGAGCAGTAAAGCTTTTAATCCTTTTGTCATGGCTCAGGCGCAGTTTGACAAAGCGGCTGATTTTCTAAACTTGGATGAAGGCACCAGAGAGCTGCTGCGCAATCCGATGCGGGAATACCATTTCAATATCCCGGTCAGGATGGACGACGGCAAGGTCAAGGTCTTCCGCGGATTCCGGGTACAGCATAACGATGCCAGAGGCCCGGGCAAGGGCGGTATCCGCTTCCACCCTCACGAGACAATCGATACCGTGCGCGCGCTCTCCATGTGGATGACCTGGAAGTGCGCCGTGGTCGATATCCCGCTTGGCGGAAGCAAAGGCGGGGTGGTTTGCGACCCGCATAACCTGAGCGCTCGCGAGCAGGAGCAAATCTGCCGTGGCTGGGTCCGCCAACTGGCGCGAAATATCGGGCCCGAAACCGACGTGCCTGCGCCTGACGTCATGACCAATGCCCAGCATATGCTTTGGATGCTCGACGAATACGAGGCGATCTATGGGAAGAAGATGCCGGGCCTGATCACCGGTAAGCCGGTCGGGCTGGGAGGTTCTCTCGGCCGCACAGAGGCCACGGGATTCGGCGTCATCTACACTGTCCGCGAGGCGCTCAAGGACATGGGGATCAAGCCGGAGGACACCACTGCCAGTGTCCAGGGGTTTGGAAACGTGGCGCAGTACGCCATAAGGCTTTACAACCAGATAGGCGGCAAGGTCGTCTGTGCCTCCTGCTGGGATCAGAACGACCAAACATCATATTCGTTCAGAAGAAAAACCGGTGTCGATCCCGATGCCCTGATAACGATCACCGATCGCTTCGGCGGCATCGACAAAAGCAAGGCCGCAGAAATGGGGTACGAGATTCTACCGGGCGAGGCCTGGCTCGAGCAAGAGGTTGACATACTGGTTCCGGCGGCAATCGAAAACCAGATCACCGGCGAAAATGCCGGCAAGATGAAGAAAAGCGTCAGAATAATCGCCGAGGGCGCCAACGGCCCGACCACCCCCGAGGCCGACAAAGTGATATCGGAACGGGGCATATTCCTTATTCCCGATTTCCTGGCCAACGCCGGCGGCGTGACTTGCAGCTATTTCGAACAGGTCCAGAGCAATATGAACTATTTTTGGGAGAAAGACGAAGTTCTGGGGAAACTCGATCTCAAGATGACCTCGGCCTTTCAGGCCGTGAGCGAGTTGGCCAGGAAGCGCAAGCTCTATATGCGCGATGCGGCTTACATGATATCGATATCTCGGGTGGCGCAAGCCTGCAAAGACCGGGGCTGGGTATAGCCGCTTGATCATTCTCGCCAACCGAAAGGCGAATGACATTCCCGGTGGGGATAAGGATTCAGCGCCAGAATTGGCTTGACGGACCTTATCCCCACTGTAATTTGTTGCCATCCTTAACACTGGGGACGATGTGACATTGGAAAGACAAAAGGGCGCTTCTCTCGAGAAGCTGACACCGTTTGATCGAAAACTATTCGATGCCAGCGGCATTTTCACCTATATCGGATCCGGAGCGATCGGGGGCAAGGCTCAGGGTCTGGCCTTCATCAAAGAGACTTTGCTCTCGCGTATCAGCCCCGATGCCTACCGTGGAATTAAAGTAACCATCCCCACCCTGACGGTCCTGACAACGGACATTTTCGACAACTTCATGCGGCAGAATGACCTGTATGATATCGCCCTTTCGGGTTCGCGCGACGATCAGATCGCTAATGCCTTTCTCAAGGCAGAGCTGCCGCCCGATATCGTTGGCGATATCCGAAGCATCAGCATGAAATATCACTCCCCTCTGGCGATAAGGTCGTCGAGCATGTTCGAGGACGCTATGCACGAGCCCTTCGCAGGGGTCTATGGAACCAAGATGATTCCCAACAATCAATTCGACCCCGATAGCCGTTTCAGAGTCTTAGTCGAGGCCATCAAGTTCGTCTATGCCTCGACATTTTTCAAGGAAGCCAAAGAATATATCGTCACAACCGGTCAACGGGTCGAAAATGAAAAGATGGCTGTCATCATTCAGGAGATCGTCGGTCTTCGATTTGGCCGGCGGTTCTATCCCCAGATATCGGGCGTGGCCAGATCATATAATTTTTATCGCACCGGCGGGGCCAATCCCGAGGATGGGATCGTGAACCTGGCTCTGGGACTGGGCAAAACCATCGTGGATGGCGGCAAATCGTGGAATTACTCACCGGCAAAGCCGAGGGCGCTTCCGCCTTATAATGACCTCAAGGACATGCTCAAATCGACCCAGACGGAGTACTGGGCAGTCAACATGGGCAAGCCTCCCGAGTATGATCCGATGCATGAGACCGAATACCTGGTTACGGGTAACCTGGCCGATGCCGAAAAAGACGAGGCCTTGCGTTTCCTGGTTTCGACATTCGACCCGCAAAACGAGAGGCTTATGCTCGGAATGAGCGTGCCGGGCCCACGGGTCTTGACTTTTGCGCCGATATTAGATATTGGAGACATACCGCTGAACAACCTGATTGGTGATCTGCTTGGTCTGTGCGAGGAGATTTTTGGACATCATGTCGAAATCGAATTTGCCGTGACACTTGACCGGGAAAGCGGCCTGCCGGCGCGATTTGGATTTCTGCAGGTCAGGCCGATGTTCGTTTCTCGCAACGCGGTCAGCGTAACCGAGGAGGAATTGACGGCGCCGGGTGTCCTGGTGGCGTCAGAGGATGTGCTCGGCAACGGGATTATCGGCAATATCCATGATGTCGTTTATATGAAAACCGATTCATTCGTCGAAAAGGAGAGCCGGATTATCGCCAGCCATCTCGAAAAGGTGAACCACCAACTCGCCGCCGAGGGCAAGCCGTACCTATTGCTGGTATACGGCCGGTTGGGAACATCCGATCCGCCTTCCGGCATACCGGTCGGATGGTGGCAAGTCTCCGGCGCCAAGGTGATAGTCGAATTGGCGCTTCCCGGCGTAAGAACGGAACTGTCGCAGGGATCTCACTTTTTTCACAACGTCATCAGTTCTCAGGTGGGATATTTTTCGATGCCGAGTGCGGGAAAATATATGGTGAATTGGAGCTGGCTGAAAAACCAGGATACATTCGAGGAATCCGAATTTATCAGGCATATTAAACTAAAGGCGCCTTTGACGGTAAGAATTGACGGCACAAGCGGCCGGGGTGTGATTTATCATGGATGAGAAGAAGAAGATCGATGATTCGATCTGGTACTTTAAGGAGAGGGCCAAGGAGCTCGAATGCCTTTACAAGATAGAGGATTTGCTTCTCGATCCCGACGCCGACCTGGCCATAGTCTGCAGGGGAATCATCAAGGCCATGCCCCCGGCCTGGCAATATCCCGAGAAATGCCGGATCAGAATCTCATTAAACGGCGATGTTTACAGCTCGCCCGATTTCATGGAAACGCCCTGGACATTGACCGCCGAGATCGTGGTCGCCGGGGTAATCATAGGCAGAATCAGCGTCTACTATATCGAGGAAATGCCCAACCAGGATTTCGGACCTTTCCTCAAGCAGGAGGCCAAGCTGACCGAGACGGTCGCCGAACGCCTGGCCAGCTTCATCGGCTACCAGCGCATGAGACGATTGTTCCTCGAGCGCAAGAAATCGACAGGCAAGCTCCCTACCGAAAAGAAGAACGAGTGGCAGGTGCTGCTTGAGCTTCTGAGGAAGACCGACAGGATCCTTTTCTTCCGCATTTCCCACAAGATGCTCAACCACCTCTGCTGGATCGGCATCGAGGAAGCTCAGAAGCTGGTACAATACTACACTGAGGATGACCGCGGCGCCGAAGAGGAATTGGATGAGAATCGCCCATTTAAGAAAAAGACCCTTCTCAGACCAAATGATTTTTTGAGCGACGAGACGTTCAAAATCGCGGCCGACCATCTCGCCTCCGAAGAGATATTGTCATTTGTTCATCGCTGGATTCAGCAGGACAGGCTCAGTTTCCTGCTCA
>MEWP01000096.1:41581-41883 GCA_001775395.1 candidate division Zixibacteria bacterium RBG_16_53_22
CGAAATACCCAATCCGACCAAGAGCGGCGTCCTGGCGACCCTCATCAGGCGATTCTTCTCGGAGCAGCTGGAATTTATCAATATCGCCAAGAACTACGCCGAGGTCAGGGATTTCTTCGACCTGGTCAACCATGTGATCTTCATGCCCGACAGTTACGGCAAGCTGGGCGGCAAGAGCGCCGGGCTTTTTCTGGCGGCCCAGGTATTGAATAGATGCTGTAAGGATCAGAAGCTCTTGAGCGATTTCAAGGTGCCCAAAACCTGGTATATAACATCGGATGCGATCCTGACTTTCGCCAACC
>MEWP01000097.1:0-346 GCA_001775395.1 candidate division Zixibacteria bacterium RBG_16_53_22
AGATGTGACATCGAAATATTTGGCCTTGATATCGGCGACATTACCGACATCGACAATCAGGCCATTATCAATGACCACCGCGCCGGGTTGGTAGACGGCGTTGGCGTCATCGTTGGTGAAGGTGAATGGGGCCGTGATGATCTGCATAATTCCCTTTATGCCTCAGGATGTCGGGCAAATGCCCTTCCATCCTGAGGCATACAAAAATCTATCCTACGCAGCGTTTCATTTTCTCTTCATACCTTGTTCAATTGCGTGTCACAATTTATTGTGACCGCCTTTTTTACCGGGCACGGCATGCCGTGCCTCCGCGTTGAATTGGGGCGCGCCCGGTTAGGGTTGGGGA
>MEWP01000097.1:390-11167 GCA_001775395.1 candidate division Zixibacteria bacterium RBG_16_53_22
GCCTATTCGAATTGACCCCTTAATTACCTTTTCTCCTTATTTGCATTCTCCATCTCTTGTTTTCTATAATCGTTCGCGGTCAGGGCAAGCCCTGACTCGCGAGGGCACCCTTGGCTATCCTTTTATTATTCCGCATTCCGCATTACTTAACAAACAGCCCCACCGGCTTGAATGCTTTAGCGTCGATCAGGCCGTAATCGGTTAGCTTCAGCTCGGGAATCACGGGCAGAGCCAGGAAACTCAACGTCATGACGGGGTCATCGAGTTTGGAGCCGAGTTTCTTGATAGTATTGGTGAGCCGCTTGACATCGCCTGCTACTTCCGCAAGAGGCCGCTCCGACATCAGCCCGGCAATCGGCAGTTTGACATCGGCCAGAACTTCGCCATCGGCGACCACCGACATGCCGCCGCCGATCTTGTTTATATGAATGACAGCCTTGAAAATGTCGGCGTCATTGACTCCGGCCACGATAATGTTGTGCGAATCGTGGGCTATCGAGGTTGCCACCGCGCCGCGCTTGATACCGAATCCCGAGACCAACCCCTGCCCGATCCGTCCGGAGGCGGTATGGCGCTCGACCACGAAGAGCTTCAGAATATCGCGGCCGGGGTCGGAGACAATCTCACGCCCGTTGAGTTTCGGCTTGAGTATCTTGTGTTTTGTTATAATCTGGTTGGGTATGATACCGATCACGCGGCACATCCCCTTCTTGCCTCTTATCTTGAATTCGTCGCCCTCCAGCCACTTGATATTCACGGTGCTGCGGATTACAGGTTTGGGTCGTGGCACGTCCTCGTAAACCGCCTCGCCGCCCTTGCCAACCAATTGCCCTTTCTTGTAAACCTCAGTTGCCCGCAGCTGCTTCAAATTCTCGATTACGACCAGGTCGGCCAGCAAGCCGGGGGCGATAGCCCCCAGATCGCGCAGCGAGAAGTATTCGGCAGGATTTAGGGTAGCCATCCGTATTGCCGTGATCGGATTCATGCCAAGTTTGATCGCTTTCCTGACCACGCCGTCGATATGGCCCGATTCGAGTATGTCGCTGGGGTTGTGGTCGTCGGTGACAAGTATAAAGCGGCGGGCATTGGAATCGTTGACCAGCGGCATCAGGTCTTTCAGGTTTCTGGCCGCCGAGCCCTCGCGAATCATGACATGCATCCCCAACCGGAGTTTCTCTCGCGCCTCCTCGAACGTCGTCGATTCATGGTCAGAAGTTATGCCCGCCGAGATATATCCAGCCAGGTCCCGGCCGGTCAGCCCCGGCGCGTGTCCCTCGACACGTTTGTCCTCGGTGATAGCGATTTTTTCCATCATGTCCTCGTCACCGGATATGACACCGTGGTAATTCATCATTTCGCCCAGGCCGACCACCCATTTCTCGCGGAAGAAGGGGAAGATATCGAAAGCCCGCATGGTTGAGCCGGATGTCTCCAGATCTGTTGCCGGGACGCACGACGGCAGCGTGATGAAGACATTCAGCGGATTATATTTCGACGATTCGAGCATGTAACGGATACCGTCATAGCCAAGCACATTGGCGATCTCATGGGGATCGGCCACAATCGAGGTCGTGCCGCGCGGCACGATGACACGGGCCAGCTCGGGGATAGTCACCAGCGATGATTCGACATGGAAATGGCCATCGATGAATCCCGGGACCACGAATCGGCCGCCGAGATTGACCCTCTTCTGGGCCTTATAGCGCGGCCCCACCCCGGCAATCCGGTCTCTGAAGATGGCGATACTGCCCTCGAGGATCTCGCCGGAGTAAACATTTATGATTTTGCAGTTGTCCAGGCTGAGGTCGGCCGGGCGCTTGCCGGAGGCCACGTCGACCAGCTCTTTAATTTCGCGTGTTGAGCGTCGAGCGAATGGATTTGGCATATTTCTTATCTTCCTTTTCTATCGATTCGCAGCGGGTGGCGTCAGGTCACGTCCAAATGGACTACCCAGACGGGTCCGTATGGACGACCTGACGCTGCGTGTCACAATTTATTGTGACCGCGTTTTTATTATTCCTAATGGCCCGGACTTTTCAGTCCGGGATCATCCGGGGCTTGGAAGCCCCGGCTATTAGGATTTGTGTCTTATTCAACTGGGTGTCGCAGCTTGCTGTGACCCCAGCTATCTGCCGCTTTTACTAGCGGGCAAGGCATGCCTTGCCCCTACAATTGGCGCACACGGCGCACCCTACCTTTACATCTTTCGCGGTCAGAGCAAGCTCTGACGCGCGAGGGCACCTTTTTCTACGCTTCAGGATGGGAGGCCATTTCGCCGACATCCTGAGGCGATTCTATTTGCCGATCCCTTTCTGAATGATGTCGCGGTCGGGGCGCATGCGGGTCCAAAGCGACAAGCTCCGACGCGCGAGAGCACCTTTTTCTACGCTTCAGGATGGAAGGCCATTTCGCCGACATCCTGAGGCGATTCTATTTGCCGACCCCTTTCTGAATGATGTCGCGATCGGGGCCCATGCGGGTCCAAAGCGACAAGCCCCGACGCGCGAGGGCGCCACTGTTCATCTTATTCTAAGGCCAAGGCCTCGGCGACCCTTAACACCTTAGAAATTGTCGGGTTCCTCCGTCCAGACGGACCTGCCGGGTCCGTTCGGACCCGCCTGGGCTCGCTACATGAACCCGACCTACAAATTTATACCTGCCGTAGCTCCAGGCACCCCGCCACCGGCTGTGTCAGCAGGCAGAGGCCGCAGCCGACACATTTGTCGATTGAAATACTCGGCCGGCGCTTTTCGCTTTCCCACGATATCGCTTCATGGCCGCCATCGCGGCAGGCAATATAACAACGCCCGCAGCCGATACACTTTTCCTCCACAACGAAACTACGGACCTTCTGTCGCGGAAGGGAGTCGTGATCGGCGATGTATGGAAGAGAGATGCCGATCAGGTCAACAACAGAGTTGATTCTCATGTCCTGAAGATAATTATCCAATCCCGATGTCAAATCCCTGATGATATCAAATCCGTGTAGCATGACAGCGGTGCAGATCTGCGCGTTGCCGGCGCCGACGGCCAGAAGTTCGACCGAATCGCGCCAGTTCATGATGCCGCCGTTGCCGGAGATAACCAGGCCCGGCACGTGGCGCGCAATCTCGGCCACTGTTCGCAGCGTGATCGGTTTTATGGCCGGTCCGGTTAGGCCGGAATAAGTCGAGTACCCGCCGACATTCGGGATTGGCCTTAAGGTATCAAGCGCGATTCCCATCAGGGCCGGGACTGAATTCGAGGCCGTGACACCATCGCAGCCGGCTTTTTGCACGGCTTGGGCGATAGCAACAATATCAGAGACCTGGGGCGTAATTTTGATAAGAACCGGTAAGTCACATGCAGCATCTTTCACCCATCCGGCCACACGCTCGGTGGCGGTCACGCTCTGGGCCAGCATCTTACCGGGCTCCTCGCCGACACTCCCTTGCGGACATGAAAAACTGCACTCGATCAAATCGACATCGGCGCTTTTCAAAATAGTTACAAGAGACTGCCAACCCTCCCTGGAATCGGACATGATTGAGGCCGCGACCAGTTTACGCGGGAATTCTCGCTTGAGAATCCTAACTCGTTCCGCGACCTCATTTATATGGTAAGCGCTGATAAGATCGATATTGCCCATTCCTGCAATACCGCCCTCGCCGGCAAACGAGCTCATCATTGGATAAGCCAGGTCGACGCTGGTTGTCTCAAGCGATGTTGTCTTCAGGACCAAGCCGGCCCAACCGGCGTCCAGGCCGCGGCGGGCGATCGAGAGCTCATCGGTCGAGGGTGAGGCCGAAAGGATAAAGGGGTTCTCGAGCTCGAATCCGAGGAATGGGGTTTTAAGGCGAGGGGAGGTGAGAATCATGAGTGAGCCTTCAAAGATTCCATGTTCATTGAGCGATCAGCTATTGCGTTTATTGTCGGGGCGTATTGCAATATCTTTAGATCCGTATGGACGCCCCGACAAGATATGGCAAGGCACGTATTTCCACCGCCAAAGAGCTTTTTGTTGCTAGTCGACATAAATCGTTTATTTCCCCACCTGTGCAACATACTCGAGAATCTTGTGTGCCGCCTTCTTTCCATCCGCAACCGCCTCAACAATTGTCCCCTCGCCGCGGGCCAAATCACCGCCGACAAAAATGCCGGGAATCGACGTTGACAGGTCCGGATTTATCGTAACATCACGCAAGTAACCGCTGGTCATGCCGATTGCGACAATTGCGATATCAGCCGCGACAACAAATTCGCTGTCGGGAACCTCGCGAGGGATTCTGCGCCCCGAGGAATCGGTTTCATCACAGAGTTCGGTCTTGACGCACTTGACTCCGGTCAGGCAATCGCCATCGCTGACGAGCGCCTTGGGCGCGGTCAAATAGTCTATCGCCACGCCTCTTGCGGAGGCCGCGTCAAGTTCGGATCGCCAGACTTTCATTTCGAGCGGGCCCCGGCGGTAGAGCAGCCTGACCTCAGCGGCTCCGAGGTGGGCGGCCGCGGACGCAACATCAAGCGACACGTTGCCGCCGCCAATCACGACCACTTTTCTGCCGTCCAGGGACGCAATCCGGCCGGCCCGGGCCTCGTCCAGGAAGAAGAGCGATGGTACTACTCCCGAGGTGTCTTCCCCGGGGATTCCAAGCTTCCGGCAACGCGGAAGACCGGTCGCGACGTAAACGGCGTCGAATTCGTAGAGCAAATCGGCGGGGTTCTTAATTACCGTATCTGTTATTATATCGATACCTATGTTTGCAACGTAATTCAGATCAACATCGACGGCACTATCGGGCAAGCGAAATTTCGGGATACTATTTCGGGGTACACCTCCGGCAATCTCGCGCGACTCGAATATTACCGAATTCACGCCGGCTGTCTTGAGTTTGACTGCACAGCTCAATCCCGCCGGCCCGGCGCCGATAACTGCCACACGCTGACGCTCTTCCTCGTGTTCGATATTTGCGCTGTGGCGCTCAAACAATGTGGCCAGTGAATGAAGTTCACGTATTTTCAGCGGCGAATCGATCTGGGCCCTGGTGCATTTGGTCTGGCAGAATATCTCCTCGGGACAAACCGTACCGCAGACCGCCGCCAAGGGGTTGGCCTCCCGGATAAGGTCCGCTGCATACCTCAAATTGCCGGTTCTCACAGAGCGGATAAATTCCGGAATGGGGATCGACGCCGGGCAGGCCCTCTGGCATGGGGGATCATAGCAGGAGAGACAACGCGCCGCCTCGGATGCGACCCATGTCTCGGCTTGCCTTGTTGGTTGTATTGCGATTTCAGGCATATTCAGTGTCATTTTACCGCCTGAATTTCTCCAAATGCATATCGTCCATTGACTCTGCCGCTTTCCTGACGGCCTCGATGATTTGTAAATATCCGGTGCAACGGCACAGGTTCCCGGCCAGGGATTCTTTTAAAACGGCGTTGCTCGGTATCCTGTTATGTAACAATAAGGCGACAGTCGACATAACCATGCCGGGCGAGCAAAATCCGCAATGGACTGCGTCGCACTCCACAAATGCCTGTTGAATCGGGTGAAGCTTTCGGCCGCTTGACGCCACGCCTTCGATAGTCCAGATACTTGCGCCGTCGATCTGGGGGGCCAAAACCAGGCAGGCGTTGACAGCCTCGCCGTTGAAAATGACTGTGCAGGCGCCGCATTCGCCGATCTCGCAGCCGCACTTGGTGCCGGTAAACCCCAGGCCATCGCGGAGGAATCGAAGCAGTGTCCAGTTGGGCGGCACATCTCGTTCCATTGGGATACCGTTGAGAGTAAATTTCACTGCTACATCCGTTGTCACCATAATTCAACTCACCATGCCCGCAATCAATTTGCTCTGAGCTTCAGTTAGCGCCCGGGTCAAGAGGTTGATTAGCACCGGTTTCTTGTAAGGAGTCGACCATCTATGGCCGCTTTCCTTTATCATCATGTCGGCGGCGATATTGGCGGCCTGGCGGTAGAGCTCTTGAGATGGTGTCCGGCCGACTAACATGCGCTCAATACGCGGTATTCTCGATGGCGTTGGAAAGACCGAGCCCGCCGATATCCGCACCGAACCTATCTTGCCGTCCCCATTCATAAAAATGGAGGTCGCCAGAGTCATACGCGATATATTGACCGCCTGCCGTCGGCCGAGCTTGATATATGACCAACCCGTGCTCACCTCGGCCTTTCGGCAGATTATGGAATGCAATATCTCGCCCGGGCCGAGCGAGGTTCTGTAAGGCCCGAGCACAAACTGTGAAAGAGGCACAGTTCTTGTCCCACCGGATGATTTCAGCACCAGCTCGGCGTCATATAAAAGCAGGGCCGGTACCGTGTCGGCACAGGGCGAGGCGTTGACAATATTGCCGCCGACCGTGCCGCGGTTCCTTATCTGAAGCGAGCCCACCAGACTCGAGGCCCTTGACAGCACCGGCAGCGATTTGGCTATCAGCGGATTCGAGGCGATAGCCGCATGAGTTACCAGAGAGCCAATTTCAATGATATCGCCGGCATTGCGGATGAAGTCCAGGCCCAATCTTTCCAGGTCGAGGATTTTCCTCGGGCGACCGTCGCGCAATTGCAGGACCAGATCGGTTCCTCCGGCAGCAGGCGTGTGCTCACCGCCGCCCATGATATGCAAGGCGTCATCGAGTTTCTCCGGCCGGAGGTATTCGAGAACCGAGATCACGATTCGGCGCCTTTCGCCATTGCCGAGCCGCGTTCCCGCCCGGGTATCAGGTTCTTGCCAAGCAGGACCCTTTCTAATGTCAACGGCAGTTCGCGCACCCTGCGTCCGGTGGCGTTGGCCACAGCGTTGGCGATTGCGGGGGCCGCGATCTCGTTGGCCGGTTCGCCGAGCGCCTTGGCCCCATACGGCCCCAGCGGGTCGTCCCCCTCGAGGAAGATGACCTCGGTCTGGGGCATGTCGCAGATCGTGGGAAGAAGATACTCATCGAAGTTGCCAAGCTTTGGTTGACCATCCTCCTCGGCGTACGCCTCCAAAAGGGCATACCCCATTCCCATGGCCACGCCGCCGTAGACTTGCCCTTTGGCGCCATTGATATTCAATACCTTACCGACATCGTGGCAGCTTATGAATTTCGTTACTATCACGCGGCCGGTGTGGATATCGACTTCGACCTCGGCCAGATTTGCGCCGTAAACGAATGTGAAATAGGCATCGCCCGTGCCATCCTCCTCGCGCCAGGTGGTCTTCGGCGATTTATACCACCCATGCGCCGATAACGAAATGCCACGCCTGAAACATTCCGCCGCCAATTGCGCCAGCGTTATCCGGCTCGATCCGGCAGATATAAAGTCATGGCAGAATACGAGCGCAGAGGCTTTGCATTTCAGCATGTCGGCGGCCACAGGGGCAATCCTGTCTTTCAGAATTGTGCTGCCGACGCGGGCGGCGTTGCCGGCCATAAAGCTGGTGCGGGAGGCTACGGTCGGGCCGGAATCGGGCATGACCGTCGTATCGGCGTTCAAGAATACGATTTTATCGGAAGACAGGCCGAGTTCCTCGGCTACGACGAGCGATATTGTCGTGGCGGCCCCCTGCCCCATATCGACCAGGCCGCATGTTACCACCGCCGAACCATCGGTTTGGAGCGAGATTCCGACCCCGGCCGCATCGGCGCCCTCGGCCCCGAGCGAGACACCGCGGTAACTGCATGAGATACCGATACCCTTCTTGATCGGTGAGGCGCTGTCCTGCTCCCTGTTCGCCAACCATTTTGCTTTGAAGCCCCCCGCTGACGTAACATTTCTCAGCGCTTCGTCAAGGGTGACCCTGTGCGTCAGTTTCTGTCCTGTGGCCGTGATTGAACCGTCTTTCAGCGTGTTGCGAAGCCGCATTTCGAACGGGTCGAGGCCAAGCTGTGCGGCCAATTCGTCCATAAGCGATTCCACCGCGAAACAGATCTGGGGCGAGCCAAAACCGCGCATGGCGCCGGTGTAGCAGTTGTTTGTGTAGGCGGCGTAGATATCGGTCTTGACATGCGGCACGACATAAGGCCCGGTGGCCTGGACCACCGAGCGCCAGGTGACAAACTGCGAGGTCGCGGCATAAGCCCCGGCGTCGGCAATGATCTTGATCTCCATAGCTTGCAAGATGCCATCGTTCGATACGCCGACCTTGTAACGCATTTTATACGGGTGCCGCTTGTATGATTCCCTCATTGACTGCTCGCGGGTGTTGACCATCTTTACGGGCCGGCCGGTGGTCAGCGCCAGAAGCGCGGCCCGGCAACAGATGGCGCTCATGGCCTCGTCCTTGCCGCCGAATGAACCGCCCAGGGTCGCCTGTATCACGCGAACGCGGTTGAGCGGCAGGTTCAGGACCGAGGCCACCGCTCGCCTGATAGAATATAGGTTTTGCACCGAGCCTGTGATGGTTACACCGCCGTTTTCACCAGGCTCGGCCAGGACAGCCTCGGGCTCGATATAGGCGTGCTCGACTTTTTGGGTTGTATATTCATGCTCGATGACGAAATCGCTGTTCTTAAATCCGGTCTCTATGTCGCCCTTGCGTACTTTGTGGTGGGCGCAGAGGTTGCCATCCTCATGTACCAGCGGAGATGACGGCGACAGGGCTTGCTCGGGGTCGGAGACGACCGGACAGGGAGAATATTCAACCTCGATCAACTCGATCGCCTTGTCGGCCAGCTCCGGCGTCTCGGCGGCTACGATTGCGACGGCGTCGCCGACATACCGAACCTTGCCGGAACAGAGAACCATCTGATGAGGCACAATTCCGCCGAAAGATTTGGCCCCGGGGATATCGGCATGTGTCAGCACGGCGCGGATACCATCGAGCGCTCTGGCCCTCTCGGTATTGATCGATTTAATAATCGCATGTGGATATGGCGAATTCAGGACTGCTCCATAGAGCTGGCCGGTGCGGCTATGATCGGCGCCGTACCGTGCCCGGCCGGTGACCTTGTCGATCGCATCGACACGCGGCGAGGCTTTGCCGATCACATTGAACTTGTTACCTTGCGGATTCTCTTTGGCCATCACATCGATTCCAGAATTTTTGTCAGGCCGCGTTTCAGCAGGATTCCGACCATCTCTTTGCGGTAGGCGGCCACAGAGCGGATATCGTCTATTGGGCGTGCCTCTTTTGAGGCGGCCTCGGCGGCGTGATCAATCAATTTGGCATCAAGGCGATTGCCCCGAAGCAGCTCCTCGGCTACACCGGCTCTAATGACAGTCGGCGCCACAGCCCCCAGGGCGATCTTCACGTCCAAAATTATGCCGCTCTTGATCATGAGAGCCGCCGCCACGGAAACCTTGCTTATGGCAAGAGCTTGCCTTGTGCCAAGCCTGAGAAAGAACCCGATCCTTTTTACTTTGGAGATTCTAATGGCCGTAATTAGCTCATTCGATTTCAGGACTGTCTTTCCCGGGCCGACGAAAAATTTTTCAATCGGCATAGACCGCTTGGTCCTGACGCTTAATAGCTCTAAAGTCGCACCTAACACATAAAGCGGAGGGATCAGATCGCCGGCCGGGGAGGCGTTGGCGACATTGCCCCCGATTGTTGCCCGGTTGCGAATTTGCACCGAGCCGGCTACGGAGGCGGCTTGCGCTAATTGGGGGGCATATTTTCCAATAATAGGCGAACTCTCAATCTCGGAGAATGTGACATTCGGGCCGATTGTAACGAAATCATCGTGAAGCGTTATTTTGCCCAGCGCCTTGATACCGTCGAGCACCAGAAGCTTCGGCCAGGGTCTGTCGACCCGGTCATGAAGCTGAACCAGAATATCCGTACCGCCGGCGACTACTACCAGGTTTGGCCGCGCCTTAGCAGCGAGGGCCTGGCGAAGGCTTGACGGATTTATCGTATCCTGCTCTTTCATTTTCTTTCCTGGGCCACGCGCTCGGCGGCCCGCGACACAGCCTCGATTATCTTGCTGTAACCGGTGCAGCGGCAGAGATTTCCGGCCAGGGCGCGTTTGATCTCATTATCGGAGGGATGTCGATTCCTGGCAAGCAGCGCCGCGGCCGAGACTATCATTCCCGGCGAGCAATATCCGCACTGCACTGCGCCGGTCTCCTCGAATGCATTCAATATATGGGCGTAACGGTTGTCGGCGGCGACACCCTCGATTGTGACAATTTCATGTCCGGCTATCTGCGAGGCAAGCATCAGGCATGAGCAGACCGGTTTGCCGTCCAAAAGCACGGTGCAGGCGCCGCACTCGCCTTTGCCGCAGCCCTCTTTAGTGCCGACCAGATCGAGCCGCTCGCGCAATAAGTCAATTAGGCGCTCGACCCCGGGGAGATCGAGCATTACAAACTTGCCGTTGAGCTTAAATCTCACCTTCATCTCTTCTTGAGCTCCCGCCAGATTTTTTCAGGAGTCAAGGGCAAGTCCCTTATCCTGATACCGACCGCATCATATACGGCATTGGCAATGGCTGGGGCGATCCCCATAAGTGGCTGTTCGCCGAATCCTTTGGCCCCAAATGGCCCGTCAGGATAGGGATGTTCGACAATGATTGGAGTGATTTCGGGCTGGTCCTCGGCGGTAGGGATGATATAGGTCGAAAATTCAGGGTTGATAATGCGGCCCTTGTCGTCGGATATCATTTCCTCCATGAGGGCGTATCCCACGCCCTGAAGCGTCCCGCCCTCGATCTGACCCTCGGCCAGGGCCGGATTGATCGCCTTGCCGACATCGTGCGCCGCCCAGATTTTCAAGACGGTTGCCTCGCCGGTCTGGCGGTCGACTTTGACCTTGGCCAGGTTGGTGGCGAAAGCGTAAGTGACATAAGCATCCCCCTGGCC
>MEWP01000098.1:0-14472 GCA_001775395.1 candidate division Zixibacteria bacterium RBG_16_53_22
AGGTTTCCCCGCACTCGCCCCGCACGGGGGCAGGGGCTGGGCAGGGGCAAGCCGGGGAGACCTCGGCTACCGGCCCCCCGCCGCCCGCTCATAATATGTTTCAAATCATGATAAAACTGTTTCACCCTGCTTCAATATCCCCGTGTCCGATGCCGAAATAATAATTGTAGTATCCATAATAGTTATTTTCCCGATGTCGTTTACTACAAGAATGCGAGGTGCGAAATGGATCTTCACTGGCAATCAAGCCTGGCCACAGGCAATGAGCTTATCGACAAGCAACATCAAGAGCTATTCAGGCGGATGGAGAAACTTCTGGAGTCGGTCAACAGCGGCCAGGGGCCCAAGTGTGTATCAAACGCCATTACTTTCTTGGAAAACTATGCTTTTCACCACTTCAGGGCCGAGGAAGAATTACAAAGGAAAAACAATTACCCCGAATATGAATCGCATAAAGTGCAGCATCGGATATTCATGGAGGATGTTGCCAGGCTCAGAGGCGATCTCGACCGCCAAGGGGCCAGCGCGGAATTGCAGCTGAAGGCGATCGCCAGTGTCGGCAACTGGATTTGCAACCATATCAACAAGCGCGACAAATCGCTGGCCAGCTATCTTCAAGAGCGAGACGAGACAGTCAAGCATTCTTAAGACCGATACTTTTGGGCGGCGGGCACTTTCGAAAAGTCCGAGCCGTGTGGAAGACTCGTCTGCCCCTTGTTTCTTATGCGTCGTGGCGGTTCTCCGTATCTGCCCCTCATATTTCGGGTGGCATGCCACCCTGTTGCAAATCGGGTGCGGCATTTGACCGGGAAGAGCCGATGCGATCCGCCCGCCGTTTCGCAACCAAGAAACATCTTGCATCTTGAATTCCATTGTCATTAAATTGGCGAAAAGTCACAGCCGTTTAAAAACCACCCAACGGAGGAAAAGATGAAGAAATCCCTTTTGGTCTCATTGGTCATTATCGCGGTCTGTGGAGCCGTGGCGTTTGCGGCCGAGGACAAACCCTGGTTCGATATGGAAAAATGCGCCTTCTGCAAGACACTGGCCGCCGAACCAGGCCTCATGGATCATATGAAATCACAATACCACAATCTCGAAAGCGGCATCATCTCGATTACCCATATCGATAAGGATTTTCAACCGGCGTTTAAGCGCGCCCAGGAGAATATGCAAAAAATCGTAGTCGACATGGCGACCGGCAAGATGCCGTACATGTGCGAGCACTGCACCAAGGTCGGCGAATTCCATATGATGAATGTCAAGTTCGAGAATATCGAGGCCGATTTCGGCCATGTCATGCTGTGGACCTCGGCCGACACCGCCACAGTCGCCAAGCTGCAGGCGTTCGGCGCCCGCAACAATCTGGAGATGGCCAAGTGGGCGGCCCAGGCCAAGGAGTCGAGGGCGGATTAGTTTCCTGGCAATTCTGTAAGGCCGGCGACACGCCGCTACTGGTTTTATTTTTGTAGGGACACGGCCCGGCACGGGTCCAAAGTGACATGCCGTGTCCGCTTTTTATGGGGGTCGCGTATTTATCATAATGCGAAATCAGCCTTCAGAAGATCTCGTTGGCGCCGAACAGCGCAGGCACAATATCCGCTGCTTGGCGCATGATTATTAATTCGGTGCAAATCGGGGCCATCACCAACGCGCATTAGATTCGCACGCCGCGGCATCCGTAGCATCTTCTGAAGACCTATTATTCATTTCTTGCCCTATGACACGCTTATTTGCATATTAATCCCGCAAGAAAAGATATTTTTTAAATGATAACGAAAATGATAATGAAAAATGAATTCGACTTTGATATTGTGGTAATCGGCGGCGGACACGCCGGGATCGAGGCCGCCCTGGCCGGCGCCCGCATGGGGTGCCGGACCGCCATGATCACTATGTCGCGGCAGGCGATCGGCCGCATGAGTTGTAATCCGGCGATCGGCGGCCTGGCCAAGGGGCAACTGGTCAAAGAGATTGATGCGCTCGGCGGCGAAATGGGATATGCCACCGACTTAGCCGGGATTCAGTTTAGGATGCTCAATCGCTCCAAAGGGCCGGCGGTACAATCTCGTCGCGCGCAATGTGACCGCGCCCTCTATTCTGAACTAATGATAGCGGCCATTTCGGGCCAGGCTAACCTCGAAATCATTGAGGGCGAGGTAATAGACTTAATAATCTATGAAAGCCGATGCCAGGGCGTGACACTTGCCGGCGGTCAGAAGATCGCCTCCCAGACAGTCATCATCACCGCCGGCACATTCCTTAATGGATTGATATATAGAGGTTTAGAGAGAATTCCGGCAGGCCGGATCGACGAAGCTCCGGCAATTGGATTATCGCAGCGCCTGCAGTCGCTCGGCGTACAGACTGGAAGGCTTAAGACCGGCACGCCGCCCAGGTTGGATGGCAACACCATTGATTTTTCCAATTGCCAGGCGCAGCCGGGCGACACTCCGCCGCCGTTTTTTTCCAATCGCACAGATCCCTCCCGGCATGTCGAGCAGATATTCTGCCACCTGACATACACCAACGAAGACACGCATCGAATAATCCGAGATAATCTTCATCTATCACCTATGTATTCCGGCGCGATTAAGGGTATCGGCCCAAGATACTGCCCATCGATTGAGGATAAGGTGGTGCGTTTCGCTGAAAAGCCTCGCCACCAGCTCTTTCTTGAGCCGGAGGGTATGCGTATCTCGGAATATTACCTGAACGGCTTCTCGTCATCGTTGCCAGCCGAGACACAACTTGCTGCGCTGCATACGATTCCAGGGCTTGAGCAGGTCGAGATGACAAGGCCCGGATATGCCATCGAATACGACTTTTTCCCGCCACATCAGGTTTATGCGACCATGGAGTCAAAGGTTATCCCAAATCTCTATTTCGCCGGACAAGTAAATGGGACATCGGGTTACGAGGAGGCCGCCGCCCAGGGGATAGTGGCGGGGATCAATGCGGCGTCAAAAGTGCGGCATGAGCCTGAATTCAGGCTTTCGCGTTCTGAGGCTTATATTGGAGTTCTGATCGATGACCTGGTAACCAAATCGACTACCGAGCCATACCGAATGTTCACATCGCGAGCCGAGTACCGTCTTAATTTGCGTGACGACAACGCCGAGGAACGTGTTCTTGAAAAAGGGCGCCAGCTTGGCCTAATTGGAGACCATATATATCACCAATTTATTCATAGGCAGAAATTGAGAGGGGAGTTAGTTGCCCGGCTGAAATCTGAGAAGATCGCCTTGGATGATAACGGGGATGGTCTTCAGCGCAGGGTGTCGGCATATGAGGCGCTTCGCAACCCCAGGCTGGAAATCGGGGCCTTTTCCATTTACAATGAGGCATCCGATCAATATGGCCAGAGGATCCTCTGCGATCTTATAAACGAAGTCCGCTACGAGGGTTACATCATTAGGCAGGATCGGCGCGTGGAGCGAATGCGCAGGCTCGAAAGTCACCGAATACCCTGGGGACTCGACTTTGGGCGGCTCAAGGGGCTCAAGAAAGAGGCGGCTCAGAAATTATCGCATTTCAAACCGGAGACGCTTGGGCAGGCCTCGCGAATTTCCGGAGTTACGCCTGGCGATATTACTATTCTCATGGTGCATCTGGGACGAACCCGATAGCGCCGAATGCCGGACGATGTCTATGATTGTTGACAATATGTTGAAAAACCGGATGATCTTAACAAGCCGGTTGAAAAATCGTAATTCATGATTGTTTCACGTGAAACACCAGCCCGATGAGTCGGCTTAAGTCAATTTTCGCCTCTATTACCTTGTTATTTACATTGACTGAAGGGCAATTTATCATAATTAAATTGAATTGATACGGCAATTATGATAACATGGCGCTATGCCGCTGTCGTTTTCAGAAAGAAGGACTATAGAAAACTGGCAAACCCAGCATAAAGTCAATATCCGGCCTGAGCAGGTAGAGAAACTGGGCCAGTATCGAGATTTGATTGTCTCCTGGTCGGGACGGATGAATCTCATTTCGAAATCGGATATTCCTCTAATTCTGACCAACCACATATTAGATTCTCTCGGGGCGGTCATACTGCTTCCCCACAAGAGCCATGTCGTCGATGTTGGTTCGGGCGCCGGCCTGCCGGGTATACCGTTGGCAATCGCCAGGGACGATATTTCCATGACACTGCTCGAGTCTGTTCATAAGAAAGTAGTTTTTCTCAAAGAGGCGCTCAATGATTTACGGCAGGCCAATGTCTCGATATTGGAAGCAAGGCTCGAGACAACAATCAGAACCAGATCTTATGACGTGGCCACGGTCAGAGCCTTGCCGAGACTCGAAAGCCTGATAGTCAAGGTTCAGGAGTTGGTCCGGCCGGGCGGCATGATCATATATTATGAGAAGCGCGGGATCTGTCGCGTCATCCATGTTTAGATTAATTAACACTCACAAGTTTCACGTGAAACGTTTTTTCTCTTGCTTTTTGATATTTAATCGGATAATTTCTCCAGCGTGATTTCTGACATCGCGACGTGCATGCTAATATTTTATTGGGATTGAGGTTATATGTCCAAAATCATAGCTGTCACCAACCAGAAGGGAGGCGTTGGCAAAACAACCACCGCGATAAATCTGGCCTCTTGCTTGGCTGTGGCAGAAAAAAAGACCTTGTTGGTCGATATCGACCCGCAGGGCAATACCACCTCCGGTGTCGGGATCGACAAGAATAAAATAGTAAAATCGACCTATGATATACTATTAGGGGACGCCACGGTCGAAGAGGCCATGCTCGAAACAGAAATACACAGCCTATTTATCGTCCCATCCAATATTAACTTAGTGGGTGCAGAAATCGAACTCGTGGGGGCGCCTAACCGAGACCACAGATTGAAAAAAGCCCTCGATACAATCCGGGAGCAGTTCGATTTTATCTTTATCGACTGTCCACCGTCTCTGGGGATACTCACGATCAACACCCTCACGGCGGCCGATTCAGTCATAATTCCGATCCAATGCGAATATTATGCTCTCGAGGGGTTGGGACAACTCCTCAACACCATCCGCCTGGTGCAGCGGCATCTTAATCCGGCGCTCGATATTCACGGGGTGCTTCTAACCATGTACGACGGGCGGCTCAATCTGTCTCGCCAGGTGGCCGAGGAGGCCCGCAATTTTTTCGCCGACAAAGTTTTCAATACGGTCATAAGCCGCAACGTGCGTCTTTCGGAGGCCCCCAGTTTCGGGAAACCGATCGTGCTCTACGATATACTCTGCACGGGGGCGGCCAACTATATCAATCTCGCCAAGGAGGTTTTGGCCAGATAGTGAGGACTGAGGCGATTGCGGATTTCGGATTTCGGATTGCGGAATTAAGAGAAAGAATGAGTGAGTAGTTACGAGATGGAGGCGCGGGCGGGCCGATGGTCTGCCGTCAGGAAAAATCTTGCCAAGGAGGTTTTGGCCAGATGAAAGGAAGTGCCGAGAAATGAGGACTGAGCCGATTGCGGATTGCGGATTTCGGATTGCGGAATTAAGAGAAGGAACGAGTGAATAGTTACGAGATGGAGGCGCGGGCGGGCCGATGGTCTGCCGTCAGGAAAAATCTTGCCAAGGAGGTTTTGGCCAGATGAAAGGAAGTGCCGAGAAATGAGGACTGAGCCGATTGCGGATTGCGGATTTCGGATTGCGGAATTAAGAGAAGGAACGAGTGAATAGTTACGAGATGGAGGCGCGGGCGGGCCGATGGTCTGCCGTCAGGAAAAATCTCGCCAAGGAGGTTTTGGCCAGATGAAGAGGGTTTTGGGAAAGGGGCTGGAGGCGCTTATCCCCGGCGCCGGAGCGGGCGAAGAGGAGAAGGTTGTAACAGAAATCCCCGGCCTGAATGTTATAAGGGAAATTCCACTTGCCAAAATCAGGCCGTCGCCGTTCCAGCCGCGTTTGAAATTCGACGAGGCCGGGCTTTCGGAGCTGGCGCGATCGATCGAGACTCGCGGGGTCATTCAGCCGGTCGTGGTCAGGGCTGTCGATGATTGCTATGAGCTGATAGTCGGGGAGCGCAGGCTGCGGGCCGTGGAGAAGCTGGGTCGGCCCACAATTCCGGCGGTGGTTTATGATATCATCAGCAATGAAGAGGCGATGGAGTTGACCCTTATCGAAAACATCCAGCGCGAGGATCTGAACCCGGTAGAAGAGGCCCGGGCGTATTATCGATTGATGACGGAGTGCAATTTATCGGCTCCGGAGGTGGCGGCGAAGGTGGGGAAGGAGCGCTCGACCGTGGCGAATGCCGTGCGCCTGTTAACGCTGCCAGAGGAAATACTGCAAATGCTATACGCGGGCAGCCTAACCGCGGGGCATGCGCGTTCGCTGCTTGCGGTGCCGAGTGATGCCGAGAAGATTGCGCTTGCCAAAAAGGTGATTGCCGGGGTGATGTCGGTGAGGGATTTGGAAAGGGCCGTTTATGCCGATAAGCGCATAAAGAGGCTTCACGGCCACAAGACGAAGATACGTTCGGTGGACATCATGGCCGTGGAGGACTTACTAAGACGCAAGTTTGGAACCAAGGTTGAAATAAGGCCGGGCCGCAAGGGGGGAAAAATCTATATCGAGTATTATTCGAATGAGGAACTGGACCGGCTGCTCGAATTTTTCGGGATAAGGGGAAGCGCTTGAGCCGGAAACTGACGCTGATGCTCATACCGGAGGGTGGGGATAAAGTCTACTCGCGCACGATTTCCTCGCGCCTTTTCAAATTAGTAGTTGTGCTGACATCGATTTGGATTATCTTTCTGGTCGGTGTTACAATCGTCTATACGCGGCTCTCCGTTCAGGCGTCCAAGTCGGCGATGTTACAGGAGGAAAACCAGAGGCTCCGGGAGTATTTCGCCCGAGTGATAGATATCGAGAAAAGCTTCAAGCGGAACCAGGAATTGACGGCCCGCCTGGCGGAGATGGCCGGCGTAAATCTGCAGAAGCTTGACGAGCCGCCCGAGATAGAGTTCGATTCGCTGGATGCCAGAGCGCCTGATACCGGGGTGATATACCATCCCATGACTTCGGCGGAGTCGACCCTGACGCCGGAACAACTGGCTCTGCAGCGCGTGCCGTACGGCCGGCCGCTTTACGGATGGATCACCAAGACATATTTGGATTTGAACGACCGGGGCGGCCAGCACAGCGGCATCGATTTCGCAGTGAAGGAGGGAACCAACGTGGCGGCAACCGCCAACGGGCTGGTGATCTCGGCCGGGTGGGATGACGAGCTGGGGAATTTCGTCATTGTCGATCATGAGAATGGCTACCTGACCACCTACGCCCACAATAAGACGCTGCTGGTAAAGAAGGGCGAGCGGGTTTCACGGGGAAGTGTCATTGCTCTTTCCGGCAACACGGGGTACTCGACAGCGCCCCACCTGCACTATGAGATATTAAAAGATGGCGTGCCGGTCGATCCGGCCCCATATATGGATTGAGTTGTGGGTTTCGAGTTGCGGGTTGTGAGTCGCGAGTTTAAAGAATTTCGCGTTGCGGAGTGAAGAAGGACTAAGCGATGAGGGCTGAGTAAAAGGAAGTTGTGAGTTATAAGCTGTGAGTTATGAGTTAAGGGTCCTGAAACTCCAATTCACAACGCGGAACTCACAACCCACAACTATTAACTCAGTTCTCAGTCCTCGTTACTCAGTCCTTAATAATCAGGAGAGGATGCAGTCATGAAATTAGAAAAGAAATTATTCGGAAGCGAGGGTGACGAAATGAACGGTCAAAAAGGAGATGGACGTATCGAAACGATCATCGGAAAAGGCACCAACATCGAGGGGACTGTTAACATCGAAGGCTCCACCCGTATCGATGGCAACATAACGGGGAAAGTCATATCCAACGATGTTATCACGGTTGGTTCCACGGGAGTAGTCAAGGCCGAGATCAGGGCCAAGGCCATCGTGGTGGGCGGCAAAGTCGAGGGCAATCTGATAGCATCGGAAAAGGTCGAGCTTCAGGCCAAGAGCGAGCTGGTGGGCGATATCACCTCCAAATCGCTTCTGGTCGAACACGGGGCGATCTTCCACGGCAGCTCGAAAATGAAGGATGCCGGAGTGCCGACCTCGACCCCTGCCGGCGGATCCTCGAGCGGGGCGCCGAGACCGGAGCCGCCTCGCCCGGCGACGGCCCGCTAAGACATATAGGCCATGGATTCGCGCCTGACCCTGGTGGGCGCGGCGCTATTTGCGGGCGGCATTCTGCTGCTGGCATATATGCTGTTCCGTATCGCCCGGCGGATTGGCTATCGTGCCAATCGCGACGCCCTGCACCGCCCGCCCAAAAGTCCCGGCCTGCTTATTTTATTGCCGGCCCTGTTCCTGATAGTGGCGGCTCAGGGATTTTTCTGGCTTTCGTCGCAGCTTGAGTATTTCCGGCCAATGAGGGATGATGGCTTTGTGGGATGGGTGCACGTGGATAGACAACCCAACTCGGTGAAGACTTTATGGATAACCTATACCCCTCTATTTGGCGACTCCATGGGGATTGCCAATTCCATTTACCTTTCCGGCGATTCCTGGCGTCTTTCGGGCGAGATACTCAATTTCAAGTTTGCTAATGAGTTTCTCAAGTTGCCGGCGCGGGCTTGTAAAGTAACCCGATTCAACAGCCGCTATATGAAACGAGCGCCATCCGATGTTGCCGGAGCGATGTTCGCCGAGAGCGGCCTGGACGGCGGTCCCAGTATGGCCACGTCCATTTTCCGCGAAAGTCCCCTTTGGCGCTGGTTTGCCACCGCCGATAGTTTCGGGACCGACTACTGGACAACTGAGAAAACCGACGAGTTCGCTATCCGTGTGCGGCCCGATAGAAGCGTGGTGTTGGTAGAGCGCGAGCGGGCGGAGCCTGCGGTACTCTCAGGTCCTGTCGAAACTTCTATAATCGCAGACTCTGGCGAGGCTTCGGCAATCCCGGAATCAATAGAGACCTCGATAGTCATGGATTCCAGCGAGACCTCGGTCGTGCCGGACTCTATTGAGGCTTCGGCAGAGCCGGAATCTGTAGAAATTTCAGAAATCCTGGACTCAAGCGAAACTCCAGCAGTCCCAGACTCAAATGAGACCTCAGCAGCCACAGAGTCTATCGAGATTCTAGTAATCCCGGATTCTACAGAGATTCCGGCAGGCTCAGACTCAAGCGAGGCTTCAGCAGGCCTGGACTCTGTGGAAATGGCGGTGAGCCCAGATTCTATAGAGATTCCGGCAGATTCAGGATCTAATGAGGAGATGGAAGGCGGGGATACGCTGTAGGCGTAATTTGCCACCGCGAGCGATCCGCCGAGAGCGGGAACGTGGCGATCTCATAATTTATCATAGAAGTCTTCCCGGTCTTTATTCATACTTTCGATAAGTTCGATTTTTCTTTTCCATGCCCCGCGCCTATGTCGTGAGATCGCCACGTCTCCCGGCAGCTGCCGGGCTCCTCGCGATGACATGTATTTTCGATTATTCTTTTCTCCAATCAATCGGCCCTTCATCAAATCGCTTCTTCAAATTATCCAGCACGTACCCCCAGGCGCGGTCAAAATAGTCATATAGCCTATCCCAATCCTCGCCCTTGCCCCAGCCGCGGTGCTCGAATTTGAGCCTGGTCTCCTTGTCGGAGACCGGCTCGAAAAGGATCACCACGATGGTGCGGATATCACGCAACCGCCCGAAATCGGGTGGGGCGTTCCATTCGAACGACAGCATTTTCTCGGGTACGTAGCTCAAGAACCGGCAGTCCTCTGAGCCCTGCAGGCCGTAAGGCTGATCCATCAGGAAATATATCTCGAACGGGCCACCGGGGCGAAGCTCGACATGCGTGTGCGGCGAGAAGAATGAGCGCACACCTTCATCGGTGGTCCAGGCGCGCCAAACCTCGGAAACAGGCGCCGGAATTGTTACATCTTTTATGATCGCCTTATCGGATGGGTCGGCCACGTAGCGCTCGGGGCGCACGTGGTGGGCGCGGATCGAGGCGCGCATCTCCTGCATCTCGTATTTGTTGACACCCGCCTTTACCGATGGGTCGTTTTGCATGATCTGCTCGGCCTCCTCACGGCTGGCGACATCGAGGACGAGCATGCCAAATAGCGGCTCAAAGCAGGGCCCGGCGATCAGGACCTTCCCCCTGGCGGCAAGTGCGGTAAGATACAGGAAATGCTCACCCATGACACCATCCTCATCCGACGTCATGTCCAGGTGGAATGTCGGCCGGGGGGGAATCAGGCGGACGACGAATTGCATGGATGAGGGCATGGGGGCTCCTAATTAGATTTCGGATTGCGGAATGCGCGATGCAAAGTAGGACTGAGGACTGAGTGCTGAGGACTGAGTAAGAGTGAGTAGCGAGTGGTGAGTAGCGAGTAGTGAAACGGCAATAAGGAAATAGCAGATTTCGCAAAAGCCAATTTGCATAATAACATTACTTTGGGCGGCAGACCTCCCGGTTTGCCCCTTGGTACGGACGGGCAGACGAGGGCGTCTGCCGCGCAATAAATAACGCTTCCAAAGCAATTATTATTTGTTAACAGCCAGAGAACGCCGCTTGCCCGCGATACTAACGAATCTGACTTCGACCTGCCGATCAAATGAGGCCGCGATACGTTGGATCATGTTTAGCGAATGGCCGGTGTAATCGGCCTTTTCAAGACGCGAGATGACCGAGGGGGTCGTGCCGACTCGACTGGCCAACTGCTTCTGCGTCATTTTGTTTCTGATGCGAAGCGCATAAAGCTTGCGAGCAATTTTTGCGTTTGCCCGCTCCTGTTCCAGGGAGGCGATACGTTCGGGCTTGCCTTTATAGTATCGTTTATAGATGATCTCCAAAGCATTAGTTGTTTTTTTCTCTTTCATTTTACTACCCCTTAAATGTGTGCTTCGATGGCGATGCGGCAAAATTCCCCATCCGTTTCATAGCAGTTTCTATCTCATTCTTTGGAATGTCGGATCGTTGCTTCGTGATTCCGTGCGATAGCACTACCAATTGCTGACCGTGAAAGAAATAGAGTATGCGGTAATTGACCGACTGATACTTAAAGCGCAGTTCATAAATATCATCCTGTAGATAATCCGCCTCCGGGCGCCTGAGTTCGTGGCCGCATTCCTCGAGGCGCTCGATTCGTACCGTGCATTTCTCCTGCGCCTTTTCCGGCAATCGATCAAACCATTCCAGAAAAGGGGCCCGGCCGTCCTCTTCGCAATAGAATACTACCGATACTTTCGACAGTTAATACTTCTTTCTAAAGCCAAAAGTTCGCAATTTTGCGAAATTTGTCAAGAAATATTTTGGGGCCATCGTGACTTAGTGTCGATTATCACGAAAGGCATGGGGCCATTTTTCAAATGTCGGCAGCCTCAAGGTCTAAATGGACAAGCTGCCAAACTATAAGAAGGCCCGTCATAAAACCGACTCTTTCTTAGGTGGGGAGCTTTCATTGGGCGGCAAACCTCCCGGTCTGCCCCTTGATATACCATGGTTCCGCAGGGTCGTAGGCCAAAGGCCGTGACCCAGCGGCCTATCATTACGCCCATTCCTGATAAACAGGCAACGGACCGTTTTCTATTCCTAAATAGTCTGCGGCGCTTGACCAATAATAATCCTCCGGCTTTTTCGCTAATCCCGCCCTAACAGGATTTTGATGGATGTAATTTATCTTAGTTAACATTACATCAGGGGTAAGGATCGCTTGCCGATCATAGCCTTCCTGCCATATCCGATTTGTTCCGCAAAGGCCGGCTAAAGATTTCTGAGCCGTAAATTTCTTAAAATCCCTCATGAATCCGGCAAGGGTTTTGCCGTCTATTATCAGCATTAAATGAAGATGAGTATGCATAAAGACATAGGATATGAGCTTCATATCCACAGCATTCAATCTGAATAGCAACGCCTCTGCCAGGGCGCCGTAGGTCCCATCTATGTCACCAAAGGGAATGTGATCCGTAAATGAGGTAGTGACGAAAAAGATATAACCTAATTCCTGGTCTTTGTAACGTAATCCCATCTTAAAGGCCGCAGGGTCACGGGCAAATGCCCTACGACCCCGCGGAACTCCAAGCCAATGGTAGGTGGGGAGCCTGCTCCCCACAAATAAAAACAGGTCTTACAGGCCCGTGAGGTAACGTTAATAGGCCCCCTCCATCTCCTTCAGCGTCTCAGGAAGCATGGCGAGGATATCGCCGGCGATCATGCCGCGGGAACCGAACTCGTCGCGGGCGATATCGCCAGCCTTGCCGTGCACGCAGCAGCCCAGTACGGCGGCGTCGATATCAAGCATCCCCTGGGCTAGAAAGCCGCCGATAATTCCGGTGAGCACGTCGCCGGAGCCGGCCGTCGCCATACCCTCGTTGCCGGTGGGGTTGACCCAGGCCTGGCCGTTGGGCGCGGCGATCACACTTGGCGCCCCTTTGAGTATGCAGACCAGGTTAAACTCCTGGGCGAATTCCAGGGCCACGCCGATTCGATTCTTTTGGATCTGCTCGATCGTGCGGCCGGTCAGACGCGCCATTTCGCCCGGGTGCGGCGAGATCACCAGCGGCGCGCTATGGCCATGAAGCTTGTCGATATCACGGGCCAGGATATTGAGCGCATCGGCGTCGAATACGGCCGGCTTGTCGAGATTGCCAAGAAGCCGGAATGTCAGCTCGCGGGTTTCGTGGTATGTGCCGATCCCCGGGCCGACAGCAATCGCATCGGCCCATTTGACCATCTCGCGTATCTCCCCCAGTCCGCGAAGCGCGAAACAGCGCCGATTGCGTACCTCCGGCAGTGGCCGGGTGATGACCTCAGTCATCTTGGTCTCAAAAATGTCGTTCAAGCCCGAGGGGCACCCTAAGATAACCAAGCCCGTACCGGAACGCAGGCCGGCCTCGGCGGTGAGGGAGGCTGCACCGGTGTAACCAACCGATCCGGCCAGGACGAATAGCTTGCCGAAATCCCCCTTGTTGGAATCGGGAGCACGAAACGGGAGCATGTGGGCTGCCTCGGCGGGGGTAAGATAATTGAGATTGATCCCCTCCTCGGATAAGGCCCGCTCCGGGAACCCGATATCAGCCACAAGTAGCTCTCCCACAAAGGACTTGCCAGGAAAGATCACCTGCCCATACTTAGGTAGGCCAAACGTGACCGTGATATCGGCGCGTACACAGGGGTCAGCCACCTGTCCGGTGGCGCCGTCCAGGCCGCTGGGAGCATCCACTGCCACTATGGGAGCGCGGTGCGCGTTAATGGCACGTATGATCTCGGCGTAGGGTGATTTGACCGGGCCGGAGAATCCGGTGCCGAATATGGCATCGACGATGAGTTGGCATTCATCCGGGATTGCGAAGGGGGCCGGATCGGCGATCTCATGGATGGCCAGACCCGCGGCATTTGCCCGTTCGAGGTTGGTCAGGGCATCTCCCTTAACCTCCGATTTGTCGCCAATCAGGAAAGCGAGCACCTTTGCCCCTCGCTGGTGAAGTATCCGGGCCACGACAAAGCCATCACCGCCGTTGTTCCCCTTGCCGCAGACGACGGTGACCGGCTTGCCCGCTACACTTCCGGCAGGCGCGTCTTCGATTTCGAAGCGCTGGCAGATAAGGTCGGTGGCACGGGTGCCGGCGTTTTCCATGAGGGTCAGGCCGGGTATTTTCATGCCATCGATTGCCCGTCGATCGATCGATTGCATCTGGGATGGTGTGCATAGTTTCATGGAGGATATTGTAGGGAACGCGGCCGGCCTGTGTCAATGGTGGAGATTGATGGAGAGGCTGTCATTGCGAGGAGGCCATTTGGCCGACGAAGCAATCCCATGGCATTCTAACGGCATCAGATTCTTGCGATGAGATCGCCACGTCCGGCAGCTGCCGGACTCGCGATGACGGGTCTTTGCTTGCGGAAATCAAAATAGAATGTATAATCGTCTGTGAAGATCATTCTCTCGTGTCGGAAATGGAGAATACTATGCCAATCCTCGATATCGAAATCGTCCTTCGCCCCGGTGAGACGTTGCGGGCGGGGCTGACCTCGGAGATCGCCGACCGTTGCGGTGAAATATTCCGTTCGACCAAAGGGGGGACCTGGGTGAAGATCAATGCGATCCCATGGGAGTGTTACGCCGAGAACGGCGCCGGACCCGAGGATGATAATTTCCCGGTGTTCGGTTCGGTCCTAAAGGCGCGACTGCCTGAACCGGAAGCGATGCAGGCCGAGGTAACCTCGCTAACTGAGGCGATTGCTTTGGCCTGTGCCCGCCCGCTGGAGAACGTGCATATTATCTACGAGCCTGCGGCCGCCGGACGGGTGGCGTTCGGGGGGAAGGTGGTGGAATAGTCGTGTCATTGCGAGGTCCGATCCATCAGGCGAGGGCCGTGGCAATCTCATGACAATCTGACGGCGCCGGATTCATGCGATGAGATCGCCACGCGCGTCCGCACTCGGCTTAACGGCCTCGGCAGGACTCGCTCGCGATGACGCGGTTTTCTATGCCGCCGATTTCTG
>MEWP01000098.1:14517-14655 GCA_001775395.1 candidate division Zixibacteria bacterium RBG_16_53_22
ATGACTGACGTACAATCTCACGGCATTCTGACGGCACCAGTATTATGCGATGAGATCGCCACGCGCGTCCGCACTCGGCTTAACGGCCTCGGCAGGACTCGCTCGCGATGACGCGGTTTTCTATGCCGCCGATTTCTG
>MEWP01000098.1:14665-15448 GCA_001775395.1 candidate division Zixibacteria bacterium RBG_16_53_22
CGCGGTTTTCTATGCCGCCGATTTCTGAGGTGCGCCAGGCTTTGTCATCAGGAAATATCCGAAACCGACGGTGAAAAACAGGTAGATAACGGCGACCAGCCAGCCCAGAGCATTCAGCACACCCTCGGCTCGGGCAATTATGGTTACCACGAATCCCAGCGCGTCATAAATGAAAAGCGCCAGTATGATGGCGGTTCTGGCTGGCGACTCCGGGACTTTCCTGGCAAACCATGTCAGCATGAGGATACCGAACAGGGCCGACCCATATTCCCTGGCCGGGAAAATGCCGCCGGTCCCCAGGTCGACTCCAAAGATCGAAAACAGCGCTGCTGGAAATACCAGCATGGCAATCCCGAATACAAGACATACGATAGCCTTGATGACCATGAGAGTCTCGAATTTCATAATAACACCTCCTTCAATGGTGGCGACGAGTCTTTCGACCTAAGCACATTTTATGCATTACCGCCGATGCGATTTCGTTGTTGCGAGAGTTAATGCGTTTGCATTCATATGATGGCGAAATGGCGGGGTCAAGGAGAATAAATGTCATTTCGTCATTGCGAGGAGGGCGGCGACTGGCGCGGCAATCTCATAAGCCGTGGCGAACCCCGCATGAAGCAGTGGCAAGCGGGGACGTCCGCCACGCACGGTTGCGCCAGGTCGTAGGCGTCTTTTCAGCCGTGACTTGGCGCGTTAGGGCCGTCAGGTCACGCCCCTTCGGGTCTACGACCCGACGGAACGGAATGAGAGTCTGGACACAGTATTAAAACCGCCGGAAAT
>MEWP01000099.1 GCA_001775395.1 candidate division Zixibacteria bacterium RBG_16_53_22
GCGAGTATCAAATTCCGCCGGCGATAAACAGTATCATCGGGTTTGAATTTCTCCAGATCGACCCCGTTATAAATGACTTTGATTTTATCGAAATCTATATCGGGGGCACGCTCGATCAGGTAGTCGTAGTTATAATTGGTGACAGTCACTATGAACCTGGCGGCCTGAAGTTTTTCCCGAATCATATGTTCATCCAAATTATATACAAAAATGTCCTTGGCGTGGGCCGTGAAGCTGAAAGGTGTCCCCGATATCAGGGAGGCCAGATAGGCGATCGAGCTGGGAATGCTCGCGAAATGCGCGTGGAAGTGCTCTATCCCGAGCTGTCTCGCCTGGGCCGTGACCCAGGCTGCCGCCATCAGAAGCTCGATCCTTTCCGTATCCTGTCTCGATAGAGCCTCGCCCAGAAGGCCCAAGAATCTCTGCTGATATGGCTCGATATCGTTCCAAATCCGGCCCAGCCAGTTCGGCCATTTGCGGGGGTCGAGATCCTCGAGATAAAATACTCTCGCCCTAACCTGCGCGACCTGCGGGTGAAAATGCCCTTCGTTCGGCTTTTTATAGGAAAATATCGTGATATCTGCGCCGAATTTTTCATGTTGGAGAATCTCATTTAGTATAAAGGTCTCCGACAGCCGGGGGTACATCTTCACGATATAGCCGATCTTTGGGGCGCCTCGCGAAATCATCTGGATATCTCCTCAGGGGCTTTCAAGTTTGAAAAAATCGTCCGGCAGTATTCCGCCAGTTGTTCTGCTCCATTAAGCTGAATAGTTCCATTGATCCTTGCCCTTTCCAACGGCTCATCCCGGCTCAGAAGCTGTTCGGTTATGGCATCGAATAAAGTTTCCGGGTTGATATTGTCGGGATGTATCAGGCTCACAAGACCGAGATCCTTCAACCTCTGGGCGCGCAGAAGCTGCTCGTTGCGATACAAGATCCTCGGGATGATAAGCGCTCGCCGTGCGAATGTGAGTATTTCGGTGGTGGTATTGTACCCACCCGTGGATATTACCAGGTCGCTTTTCTGTAAGAATGGCCTGGTATGTCCGACGAACTTTCTGATAGCGACCGGCAATCGGCGCGATTCCGAGCGGTATTTGCGCCAGAGCTCCTCCGAAATGAATGGTCCGGTAATAATCAGGCTGTTGAAATCGATACGGCTCTCGAACCTCTTCAGCATTTCCATAAACGTTCCGACAACAGCCTCGCCGGCGCCATCGCCCCCGCCAATGGTCACCGTCACGAATTTACCGGTGCTGTCCGCCTTATTCATGCGTGCTTTGCGGGAATTCGGGCCCGGCTCGGAAATGTAGCCGCAGAAACTGGTCTTCCGGGCAATATCTTCGGGGAACTCATACGAAATCACGGGGTCAAACACGATGGGGCATCCATATATCAAAATGCCGTCATAAAATTCCCTCAGGGAGTCATAGATCGATTGCGCCTGCCACTGCTTCACGACCTTCTCCGGCTCATCGATAATATCCCTTAGGCCGAGTATCGTGAAAGTCTCCGGATTTTCGCTTTTCAGCCATTCCAGGGATGGCTTTATCTCGCCTTTCATGCCGAGTGGGGAATGGTCCACCAGCAGAATGTGCGGCGAAAATTGTCTCGTGGTTTCCAGCAGCAACCGGCTTCTGAGATTAAATATGCGCCTGAATGATGTCTTGATGCTGCGTGGCTCGTATTGCTCGTCGGCCGTCTTTCGCACGGCCGGCAATTTGATATAATCCAATCCGGCCGGAAGACGATAGCGATGAACCTGGGGCGAGCCGGTGACAAGCAGGATGGAAAGATCGGGAAACTGCGCCTTCAATGCCTGTGAAATCTTCAGGCAGCGCCTGAGATGGCCAAGGCCGAATGTGTCGTGCGAATAAATCAGCATGCGCAAACCGGCGCCGGTTCCCCGATATTGCGCTTGCGAAAACGCCTGATATCGATTACCGCGCCTATGATTTATGGCGCTATACAGGCCGGAGTTTGCCTCCCCCTCGGATCTCATTTTTACACTTGCCCCGTGCTCAGATATTTGAAACCGTAATGATGAGCCACCTCCGGCGAAAGCAGGTTGCGGCAATCCACCAGGTTTCGATGGCGCATGCGCTCGGCCATGCTCCACCAATCCAGGAGTTGGAATTCGGGCCACTCCGTCAGAATTACAATGCAGTCGGAATCGGGGGCCACATCTGATGCCTGCGGGGTAATCTCGATCATTGGCAGAAGTTGGGCCGCCTCCCTGGATGCCGCCGGGTCAAAGGCTTTTATCGTGGCGCCTGCCTCGAGCAACATGCTGATTATCGGTATTGTCGGGGAACCTCGCATATCGCTTGTGCCCGCCTTGAACGACAGCCCCAGCACGCCTATCTGCTTTCCATCCAATTCGCCGACAAGCTTTCTAACCTTATCGACAACCGATTCGAACTGCCTGTGATTGGCCTCGACCACGGCCCTGGCTATATGAAGCTGCACCCCATGAGATTGGCCCTGGCCGATAAATTCCGAAATATCCTTGGGCAGGCATGATCCGCCCCAGCCCGGGCCCGGATTAAGGAAATCGGGCCCGATTCTTGGATCCAGCCCCATCGCATGGGCCACCTCCAGGACATTGACCCCCACCTGATCGCACAGTCCTGCCAGCTCGTTTACGAAACCGATCTTTGTTGCCAGGAAAACATTCGAGGCGTACTTTATCATTTCCGCGGTGGCGTTATTGGTGACCACAATCGGCACCGGATGTGTCATGCCCAGCCTGTAAATATGCTTTACATACTCAATCGCATCCGGCGAGTCGCCGCCGATCACTATTCTCTGGGGATGAAAGAAATCGTAGACCGCTGTTCCCTCGCGAAGAAATTCCGGATTGTTGACTACCGGCACAGTCCTGTCGCCATAACCGTTGCTCGCCAGAATCTCTTTGACACGACTGGCGGTTCCGATCGGCACTGTGCTCTTGAGAACGATAATCTGCCCGGTCTGCACTGAACGTGATAATACTTCTATCACCTCGTGCAATGCCCCGAGATCGGCCCGACCGCTTGACGATGGAGGGGTGCCGACTGTAATAAATATCGCCTCCTGGCCATCTACCGCCTCCTCCAGATCTTTCGAGAATGACAGCCGATTGCAGTGCATATTGTTTCGTATCAATTCCTCGAGGTCGCGCTCGAAGAACGGCACTCTGCCCGCCTGAAGCTCGGCCAGCCTGGCTGAATCATTTTCAAGGCAGACTACCTTATGGCCGAATTGGGCAAATCCGGCCGCGGTCACCAATCCCACAAAACCGCCGCCAATCACGCAAATATTTACCCCTACAAGTGGTCCGGAAATAGGGGAATGCCCTTGAATGGCATGATAGGCTGGATCGGGTAGTGGATTTTTGGGGGAGGTCATGCGATTATGTTCCTTTCAAATCTGAACTTGCCAGTTCATTAAATATCATTCCGAAAATGCCATTGGCAAGCGATAATTAAATTCGTCGTCTAATATGTGGGAAATAATTGTGCCACAACGGATATTATTTCATTAGTCATTGAGCCTTAAAAAGATATGGAGAATGGCAGAAATTCAAATGGAGAGTGATTCGGTCTACATAATTGTTTATTAGAGCCAATTGGCCTATTTCAACCAATTATGTCCACCTGCTTGGCAATCGCATATTTAGTAATCCGATATCTTAGCGCCTCCCGTCCAATCTTCAGTTTGCGAGCCGCCTCGCTGACATTCCCGCCGCAATGACGCAGAGTGGCGATAATGATTTCCTTCTCAACCGCTTCGAGATCGATTGAGTCGGATGACAGATCCAGGGCGAGCGTAAAATCACCTCCGCCCATTGCCTCCCTTTTCCTGGATGGGAGATTCAAATCATCGGCGGTGATAATTTTATCTTTAGTCAAGATCGCAGACCTCTCTATCAATTGGCGAAGCTCCCTGACATTTCCGGGCCAGTTATAGCTCAATATCGCCTGCCCGGCATCATCGCCGAAACTTCTTTCGATATTGAACTTCAGACACGATTGCTTGAGGAAGAGCTCCGCCAGGCTCAAGATATCCTCGGCGCGTTCTCTCAAGGGAGGCACCTCAATGGTAAGATGGTTGAGTCTGTGATATAGATCCCCTCTGAATTGCGCCCTGTCCTTGAGATCCCGGTTGGTGGCCGCGATTACTCTGACATCGACTGCGATATCTTTCAATCCGCCAAGTCGCCGCAGGGTTTTGCGCTCGATTACGGTCAGAAGCTTCACCTGGGCCTCCAACATAAGCTCGCCAATTTCATTGAGGAAGATCGTTCCGCCCGTGGCCGCCTCGAATAACCCTCGCTTGCTGCGATTGGCTCCGGTAAAGGCCCCTTTTTCATAGCCGAAAAGTTCAGCCTCCTCGAGACCCCGGGGGAGAGTCGAGCAGTTGACCTCGATGAATGGTTGACGGGCGAATTTACTGCTGTAATGTATGATCCGGGCCATAAGGTCTTTTCCGGTGCCGGTTTCCCCGAGTATCAGCACCGGGGGGTAATCCGATGGTGTTGCCAGATCCATCGAGATAATCTTATCGAGCATGTTCGAGACGACTTTGAGCCGCGGGGAGTTGCAAATCAGCCTGTCCTCGTCGACCTTCTCGGCCTCACGGCTGTGATAATATGACACCGTCTGCCTGAGCCTGGCATTGGCCACAGCCCGGTCGATAGCAATCGCAACTTCCTCGGTATCTAGCGGCTTACGAAGGAAATCGCTGGCGCCGGCGCGCATGGCCTCAACCACCGATGCCATCGTGCCATAAGCGGTGGCCATGATGACCACAATATCAGGATCGATTCGCCTGATATGCTCTATGGCCTCGATCCCCGACATCCCCGGCAACTGCAGGTCCAGGAGCACAATATCGACCGGAGTCCTTTCGAGCAACCGCAGGCCATCCTCGGCGGTAGTGACTGTCATGCAATCATGTCCCCGTGCTCCCAAAGAGCGGCAAAGCGATTTTGCCAGCAGGACCTCGTCCTCGATTATCAATAACTGCGCCATTTTCGCCCTCTCGCCCTCTTATTTTCCGGATGTCTCAGTGCCGGACCTTTTCAATGGTACCATGATGACGACTTTCGTGCCCGGCGACAGGCTTTCGATTTCGATCGAGCCGCCATGCAGATCGACTATTTTTTTCGCCTGAGCCAGCCCGAGGCCCGTGCCGCTTTCCTTACTTGATATAAACGGCTTGAATAATTTCTGTTGGATATTTGCCGGTATGCCCACGCCGTTATCTGTCACCGCGATGACACCCCACGGCTCGGAATCGTGCCCGGCATGTCTCCGGGTTTCTATTTCGACGATGCCATTGCCGTCCATGGCCTCGAACGCGTTGGCGGCAATGACATGGACTGCCTGCTCAAAAAGAACGCCATCGACCTCAGCCTCCAGCGGTTCATTCGCAAGTCGAAGCCGCAACTCGACCTTCCCCGCGTACGGCCGCCGGGCCATCGTGCCAACCTGCGAGGCAATTTGATTGAGGTCGTGGCGATCGATTTCCAGGTTCAGAGGTTTGGCATAGGAAAGAAACCTGATTATCCAAAGGTCCATTCTGTCGACAGCCCTGATGATCTCATTAAGCGCATCCGATGTTTCGGGATGTGCGCCGGCGGGTTCACCCAGGGCTACCTGGGCCGCCGCCCTGATACCGGCCAGCGGATTTCTCAAATTATGGGCGGTGTAAGAGCCGATCTCTCCCAGCGCGGCCAATCTTTCCTGAAACAATAGCTTCTGCTGCGAATTCTTCAAGGCTTTCGACATCTCGTTTATGGCCAGGGCCAACTGCCCCCACTCGTCGGACGATTCTATCGATACCTGGCTGTCGAGGTTTCCGCGGCTAATCTCGCGCGTGGCCCGGTTTACAAGAGTTATGGGATATGCCAGCCATCTTTGAAGAAGATATATAATGGCTATAAGTTGCAGGACAGCCAGTACGGCCGCCGAGGCTATAACAGTCATGGCGATAGTTCCAGCCCGGTTGCCCCCGGCAATATTCCGATTTTCCATCGACCGGTAGTATTGTATTATCGCGGCAATATCGTCTGAAACCTCGTCCGAGATCTCCCGGAGCCGGTTTCGCGCGGCCTCCCGCTCATCCTGGTCATCTGGCGGCGCCCCGCGGTCAAAGAAACCTCGCATCACCCAGACAAGTTCGTATTGGGTCTCCTCGAGCCCCCTGATATGGTCCAATTCGTTTTCATTGGCCGCATCGTTCTTCAGTTCCTTCAAGAGCTGAGCGGTGATTTCCTCGGCGCTCCAAAAATCGCCTTTTCCCGTAGAGTCCCCATAAATGAATTCGCGTCCATAATTAATCTGGCGGACCATGTTGGACCGCAATCTTTCGGCCAGAAGCACCCTCGAGTAGGTCTGGGAAAGCTCTTTGGCGGCGCGGCTCCATCGCAGAATCGACCAGACCGATGCTGTCCCTATGGCCAGCACCACGGCCAGCATGACGGCATAGCTGAATATCAGTTTCGAGCGAATTGTCACTTTGCTTGTCGACCCGACTTAAACATGGTTATCGGCGTTTCGGCCTGGCGCTGTAATGAGGGATGTGAAAATTAAGGAAATTCACGATGTTCGATAATAAATGATATCGGGCCTCTTGCCAAGTGAATTCTGCGTTCGAGAAATTACGTTTATCGTCAACGGCAATTATTCTTGAACAGTTTTCATCGAGTATTGATTATTAACGTCGCCATCAAATGAGTGGTTTCGGAAAACTCCAAGATCGAAAACGGCGAATTCGAGTGGAGTCGCAGTCGCTCTACAAGGCCGGACAATAAATGCCGAATTGCCGAAACCCGCGGCCATCGTCGGTCGATGACGCGACGTCGCGCTAACGCCGGGCGGCTATTCCCGGCACTGCCTCGATAATCGCATTGCCCGCCAGAATATCGGGCGCATGGCAAGACCAGGTCGATAAGAGGCGCGGCTCCAATAATGAAATAAGACCTCATTTGCGGCAATACGGGAACAGTTGGAATCGTATCGTGGTCTATGACTGGCCGGGCCAATTGCCCGGACGGTTTTAAATGCGATAGTTCATTAGCAATGTGCGATAACGCGTAACGAAAGGATTCCCAGTATGGATAGAACAAATAAGATTCTTGTCACGGGGGCAACCGGCCAGCAGGGCGGCGCGGTCGCCAGAGAATTGCTGACTCGAGGATACAAAGTATTGGCGATGACACGAAAGCCCGACAGTGAAAAAGCGAGAGAGTTGGCAAGTCGAGGCGCGGAGGTTGTGAAGGGGGACCTGGACGACGCGGGCTCGCTGCGGCAGGCGGTCAAAGGGGTCTGGGGCGTTTTCGCAGTTCAAAACACATGGGAAGCCGGAGTCGAGAAGGAAGAGGAGCAGGGTAAGCGAATGGCGGAAATAGCCCGCGAGGCCGATATCCGGCATTACGTTTATTCCTCGGTTGGATCGGCTCACCGCCAGACCGGAATATCGCATTTCGACAATAAATTTCGAGTAGAGGAGAAGATACTATCGCTGAGATTCCCGTCATACACCATTATGAGGGCCGTTTTTTTCATGGAGAATCTCGCCTCGCCGTGGTTTAAGCCGGGAATCGATCAGGGTAATGTCATGGCTCCGATGAAGCCTGAGACCAGCCTTCAGATGATTGCGGTCGATGATGTCGGGAAATATGGCCTCTGGGCGTTTGAAAAGCACGAGATGCTGAACGGACGGGCATTTGATATCGCGGGTGATTCGCTAACCATGCCCGAGGTTGCCAGGATTTTAAGCACCATGTCCGGGCGCAAGATCGGTTACATGCGGATACCAATCGAGGAGGTGCGCAAATTCAGCGTGGAGGCGGCCGCCATGTACGAGTGGTTTGATCGGGTCGGATATGATGCCGACATAGCGGGGATTTCTCGGGAATCTGGTATCCGGCCGACACCATTTAAAAAGTGGGCTGCGGCAGTCAAATGGTAGAACGGGGGAGGACTGCCGATGCGCCTTCATGGCGCGGGCGGTAAATTCGAATCAGGCGCATGATAATCCGCCGGTCCGCTCTATTTACAATATCTAAAGTGGAAAATGCAAGGGGCGTATCGCCATACGCCCCTACATTAAGATTCGCGACATTTCGATTAATCAAAATGCCGGTTTGTCATCAATCTTAGGCTGTTCCGCCACGGAACAGCCTTCGTTATTTTTATAGGGATTTTCCGCTATTTTACATCTACGACGTTATAAGGAACGAACCACCGACCGCCGTCGAAATCCTTTGGATTCTCGGCGATCTGGCAGAGGTTCGTTTGCAGCGCCTCGGCCACAATCTCGGCGATCTCCACTGTGCTGGGTTCGAAGTAGAACATCAGCTCGGCGCCCTCATCGAATACAACGGTGCCCCCGATCCAGCTGGGGTCGATGCCGCATTCTTTAGTTGGATCTTCCGGCCCTGCCACGAGGCATAGGATCTGGCAGCACGTGAGACTGTCTGTGACGGAAATCCACTTGGATTGGCCGCAGTCATCCTCGTTGAGGACCTCAATGGGCTTGTACTCGCATGGTTCCAGTTCCGCCAGGCAAATGGCAAACGCGAACAAGACCGATGACGTTGCCAAAATGATGGCAATTGTCTTTTTCATACAAATCCTCCTTTAATTGGTATTATGAGACTGTCCATAATGCCACTAAAGCGAAGTTGTGTCAAGATGTTTTTATGGAGAAACCGTTCGTTCATCCGAGCGGACGGATTTAGGCTGCCGGGACTGGTCGCAGCCGGCTAATCATCCGATTGAGCGGGCATCGCGCAGTAGGCGGTAACCAGATCGCCTGCCAGTCTCTCCAGACGTTTCCAGCCGAAATTAGAGTGGAGATCGATACCCATATGTTTATCGGAGAATTTGGAGCGGAGCACCATGTAAGAGATCCCGGCGCTGAGCAGCGCCAGGAGAGCCTCGATATCTTTGTCCATTAGCCAGCTCTTGGTCATCGAGAGCTTGTTGAGCAAGTCCGATTTCTGCTTTTCCCTTGTCTCTGAAAGGGAGCGTGTGAGCGCGTTTTCGGTAAATATTTCGGCTCGCATCACCTCCTGGGTCACCTTGCGACGGCGCATCTCCTTGAGTTGGTTGAGAAGGAACTCGCCCAGGATACTTCTGGTATTGTCGGTTCGGCTGATATGCCCCGATTCTCCGATCAGATCGGAAATATCGGGCCACAAGCTGGACTCTTTGGCATAGGCCAGCAGAAGCCCGTCCAGGCTGCCAAAGTAGCGGTATATCAGGGCCTTGTCGACATCGGCCCGCCGAGCGACGGCGTTGACGCCGAGGTTATTCGCTCCGCTTTGGCTTAGCACCTGCCCGACAGCATCCAATATTTTCTTCATTGTCTGGGTTTTATTACGAGACATGGGAAACCTCCTCACCTGATCCGCACAATCCTCGGCCTAACATATATCGAAAGATATAAAATGGCGCGCATAAATCGAGACAATTTCGAGAAAATCCGCAGAAAGCCGCCAGATATAGGGAATCAAATATGGCAGTATCGAGGAAAACGAGGATATGAGCATGTCCGACTCTTGCGGGATAATTCTTGCCTTTCCAGACTGCGGCGATAGAGATCAGGCTGGAAGATCTCTTGTCAAGGTGCTATTAGAAAAGGGGATTGCGAAAAATATGTCACTACTTAGTGACCGGCAGAAATATCAGTCACCTTAGGGTGACTTAGAATTTATATAATTGCTAATTATTACTAAACTCATTATCATTCAATGCATTAGCGGGTCATAATTGTTTGTCCTGGTTGTTATTATATTCTCTAATTCGAAAAACGCCTACGAAATCCTGCGGCTTTTCGTTATCGAGGCTAACATGTTATTTTTGTTATTCAGGCTATGCCATAATGGCAGGATGCAGCACCGCCCCATGACCCTGCCAACTAAAATCACTTGACACAAAACCAGTGGCAACGCTACCATTTCGCGAAGTCGATAATTTTATCTTTATGCCTTGAGTTAGGGGCGAAAGAATTTTATAAAACCTGTAGCCGAGCGAGGTGCTATGAAAGAAACCATCATGACGTTTCCCAAAAAAGAGGCGGATCTTCGCGCCGCCTTTTGGGACCAGGTTTCGAGTTTCCCCGACGGAGAGAAGATCAAGCTCTGCCTGCAATGCGGGACCTGCACGGGTGCATGTCCCGTTTCCTATGCCATGGACATCACGCCGCGGCAGACGGTGGCGCTTTTTCGGGCGGGTCATATCGAGCGGATTCTTCGCAGCCGAACAATCTGGCTGTGCGCCTCGTGTTACTCATGCACGGTACGTTGCCCGGTGGGAATAAAGGTCACCGACACGCTCTATGCGCTCAAGAGGATCGCCATGGACAAGAAAATTTATCCGGCGCGATTTCCGGTGCATACGCTTTCGAGATCGTTCACGAAGAATGTTTACAAATACGGGCGGAATTATGAATTGGGGCTGGGCCTGAGGTATTTTTTTGCAACCGATTTTGTGAAATTATTCTCAAACTTCGGGTTCGGCCTTTCGATGATCAGGCGAGGCCGGATGGGTCTTTTTCCCAAGAAACTCAAGAGAGTCAATCAAATCAGAGCCATCATAAAAAAAGCGGATGAATTTGGAGAAGCGTGATGCTTGAATATGCCTACTATCCGGGATGCAGCCTCGAGCATTCCGCCAGCCCCTACGACCAGTCGATCCGGGCCGTTTTCTCGGCGCTCGGTATCGGCCTTCGCGAAATAGAGGACTGGAACTGCTGCGGGGCCACGATGTACATGTCGGTCAAGAAGATCATAGGTTACGCCATAAGCGCCAGGAATCTGGCGATTGCCCAGGATATGGGATTGGAGGTTTGCGCTCCTTGCAGCAGTTGTTACACGATCCTGCGCAAGACCAACCGCCATATCGCCTGGGAGCCAAAAGAGCGGCAGAAGATCAATGAGGCCCTGGCCGCCGCCGGCCTTTCCTATAACACCATTGTCGAGGTTCGTCACCCGGTCGATATCCTGGCGGTCGATTTTGGGGTGGACGAGCTTAAGAAAAGGGTTAAGGCGCCATTGAAAGGACTCAAGGTGGCGCCCTATTATGGATGTCAGATAGTCAGGCCGCACGGGCATATCGACGATATCGACGATCCGGTCAAGATGGATAAGCTCTTGACCGCGGTAGGGGCTGAGCCGGTCCATTACCCGCCCAAAGTTCGCTGTTGCGGCGGCATGCTCATGACCACCCAGGAGGACGTGGCGTTGAAACTTAATCTCGAGCTCCTCCAGGCGGCCGAGGACAATGGCGCTCACATGATTGCCACGGCTTGCCCGCTTTGCCAGATGAACCTCGAGGGTTACCAGAAGAAAATCAATAAGTCATTCAGACGGGATTTCAATTTACCGGTAGTTTATTTCAGCCATGTTCTGGGAATCGCGTTAGGTATAAGGCCGGAGGCGATGGGTTTGGACAAGCTTCTGGTTCCGCCGCTGAAATTGAACGCCTTTGCCGAGGGGGCCCGCGTATGAGCAGCAAAGTTTATGACGGCAACGGCAATTTCAGGGTGGGAGTCTACATTTGCCATTGCGGCACGAACATCGCCAAGACCGTTGACGTGGTCCGGGTCGCTGAGGCGGCGGCCAATGTTCCGGGAGTGATTGTTTCCCGGCACTACCGCTTCATGTGCTCCGACCCCGGACAGGAGCTGATTCAGAAAGATATCAGGGAACTGATGCTTAACCGCGTGGTGGTGGCGGCCTGCAGTCCGCTGATGCACGAGCCGACTTTTCGCATGGCGGTCGAGGGGGCAGGATTGAATCGTTACTATTTCGAAATGGCCAATATCAGGGAACAGGTCAGTTGGGTCACTGTCGATCCTCGCGCCGCCACTCAAAAAGCGATCGCATTGATAAAGGGCGCCATCGCTCGCGTGAAGCTGCACGAAGCTCTGGAGATGAGGCGAGTGCACATAACCAGGCGAGTGATGGTGGTCGGCGGCGGGATCGCCGGTATCGAGGCGGCATTGCAGGTCGCCGACGCCGGCTTCGAGGTTATCCTGGTCGAGCGCGAGCCCTCCATTGGAGGTCACATGTCGCGTTTCGATAAGACTTTCCCGACACTCGACTGCGCCGCCTGTATCCTGACGCCCAAGATGGTCTCGGTCGGCAAGCATCCCAATATAAAGCTTATCACCTGGGCCGAGATCGACGAAGTGAAGGGGTATATCGGCAATTTCAAGATTAAGGTTCGTAAGAAGGCCCGCTATGTCGACACGACAAAGTGCAACAGTTGCGGCACTTGTTACGAGGCTTGCCCAAGCCGTCCGTTCCCGCAGATGCGCAGGCTTAAGCTGGGAAAGGACATCATCAAGGAAGGCAGGGCCCTGGAGCTTAGGCATACCAGAGTGCTTGGTCCCGAATACGACCTGACAGTTCTGACCGGAGCTCAGCCGATGCCGGAGGCCGCATTGACACCATCCGAAGGGGGTCGGCGATGACAACGGCTACTATCAATCATTACGATATCGATAAGGCGATTGGAGAGATTGTCGAGAAGTATGAAGCCAAGCCGACAGCCTTGATAATGATCCTGCAGGATATCCAGAAGCATTATCGCTACCTGCCGGTCGACGCGCTCAAGCTGGTGGCCAGGAAGATGAACCTGCCCCTGGCGCAGATTTACGGCGTGGCGACGTTTTACAAATCGTTCAGCCTGAAGCCCAAGGGCAAACATCATATTTGCGTTTGTACAGGGACAGCATGTCATGTCAGACAAGCTATAACTGTAATCGATACTTTCGAACGCGAATTAAAGATCAAAATTGGCGAGACTACTGCAGATAAGGAATTCAGCCTGGAAACCGTCAATTGTCTGGGGGCGTGCGCCTTGGGGCCGCTAGTCACGATCGACGAGGTGTACTACGGTAATATGACTGTTACAAAGACCAGCAAGATATTGGATAAGATTCGCACGGGCTCCGATGGAGAATACGAAACTGAGGAGGAGACAGAATGATCCCAACAAAGATTTTATCCTCGAAGGATCTTGACTCTCTTCGAAGCCACTTACTTAGGCAACGCCAGCAAAACCAGACGATAATCAGCGTTTGTGGCGGAACCGGTTGTTTGGCCTGTGGCTGCGAGGCGGTTCTGGGCTCATTACGCACAGAGTTGAAGCACAGCGGATTAGAAAATAAGGTCGAGATAAAGGTCACAGGGTGTCCTGGCCCATGTGAATGGGGCCCTTTGATGACCATTTATCCCGAAAAGATATTTTATATTAAGGTAGCTCCACGGGATGTTCCCCTCATTGTCGACCAGACTATAAAAGGAGGAAAGGTCGTCAAAAAATTACTCTACAAAGACCCGATTACCAAACAAACCGCCATTCATGAAGACGAAGTGCCCTTCTTCAAAAAACAGATGCGGCTTCTGATCGGAAACAATAACCGCATTGATCCAACGTCGATTCACGATTACATGATCTTGGGTGGGTATCAATCTGTGGCAAAAGCTCTCGGCACCATGTCACCGGAACAAATAATCGATGAGGTCAAGAGGGCGGGGTTGAGGGGCAGGGGAGGCGGTGGTTTTCCCACCGGCAAAAAATGGGCGACATGTAGAAAAGCTCCCGGGGAACCAAAGTATGTCATCTGCAACGCCGACGAGGGGGATCCCGGGGCATTCATGGACCGCTCCCTCCTGGAGGGAAACCCACATTCGGTGATTGAGGGGATGATTATCGGCGCCTACGCGATAGGCAGCCCCCAGGGGTTCGTTTATGTTCGCAATGAATATCCTCTGGCCGCAAAAAACATTGCCATAGCTATCAATGCCGCCAAGGACTACGGCCTTCTGGGCAAGAATATTATGGGGACTGGATTTTCATTCGATATCGAAGTCTCACGGGGAGGCGGCGCCTTTGTTTGCGGCGAGTCGACGGCGCTAATGGCCTCGCTGGAGGGGAAGACAGGCGAGCCGCGGGCCAAGTATATTCATACAGTGGAATCGGGCCTCTGGGAAAAGCCATCCAACCTGAACAATGTCGAGACCTGGGCCAATGTCCCGATCATAATCGAGAAGGGGGCCGGTTGGTTTTCGTCGATAGGCACGAAAGGCTCCAAGGGCACCAAGGTATTTGCCCTGACCGGCAAGGTGAACAACACCGGCCTGGTAGAGGTGCCGATGGGGATAACGCTGCGCGAAATCCTCTATGACATTGGCGGAGGAGTACGCGGAAAACGCAAATTCAAAGCCGTTCAAACCGGGGGGCCATCGGGCGGTACCCTAATCGTGGAGACCAGCGAACCGAAAGTTCATGCCAGCCTGGTGGCGCACGGCGATATCCATGAGGATGAGGAAATAGTCAGCCTGCTCGATCTGCCTGTTGATTTTGACGAGCTTACCAAGGCCGGTTCAATGATGGGTTCAGGGGGTATGATCGTCATGGACGAGGACTCCTGCATGGTCGACATCGCTAAGTATTTCCTCAACTTCCTGCAGGAAGAATCGTGTGGTAAGTGCCTGCCCTGTCGCGAGGGGATACGGACCATGCTTGGTATCCTGACCCGCATCAGCGAGGGAAAAGGTGAGATGCGGGACCTGCCTCTCCTGGAGGAGCTATCGCAGGTGATTATCGATACCAGCCTGTGCCAGCTTGGCGGCAGCGCTCCCAACCCGGTGCTTTCCACGATCAGGTATTTCCGGCAGGAGTACCTGGCCCATATCAGGGACAAGCGCTGTCCGGCAGGGATCTGCAAGGCGCTGGTTTCGCATGCCATAGACGAAAGCTGTATCGGCTGTCACGCCTGTGTCAAGCCTTGCCCGACCGGGGCCGTGGTTGGTAATGTCAAGGAATTACACTATATAGTCCAGGATAAATGCATTCAATGCGGGGCCTGCTACCAGATTTGTAAATACGACAGCATCAAGCGCGTCAAGCGGGGGGATGGAGACACTCTTCAAGCGCGCGCCAAAGAACTTTGGCAGCCCAGAGCAAAAACCCAGGCCGCGGCCGTCGCATAGGAGGTGAGAGAGATGTCAATGATCAAGATAAAGATAGACGGTCATCAGGTGGAAGCAGAGGAGGGATCATTCGTTCTCGAGGCGGCACGAAACCTCGGTATATATATCCCCACGCTTTGCTACTACCCCTATATGACACCGTACGCGGCCTGCCGCATCTGCGCAGTGGAGGCCGGCGATGGCAAGGGGTGGTCGAAAATCGTCACCTCGTGTAACTACCCTGCCTGGGACGGGCTCGAGATTCTGACCAGCACTCCCCGGGTCATGAACGCCCGCCGTGTCAACCTTGAGATGCTCCTTTCCCGGTGCGCGCCGGTGCCGGTTTTGCAGCAACTGGCCGAGCAATTCGGGATAGTCAAGCCTCGCTGGGGTTCCGGCGAGGACACCTGTATTCTGTGCGGCCTCTGTGTGCGGGTCTGCGATGAAGTTGTCGGGGCGCATGCCCTGGCCTTCGGCGAAAGGGGCATTTATCGCAACGTTGTGACACCGTTCGGGCAACAGAGCGACGACTGTATCCTTTGCGGCGCTTGCGCCAAGGTTTGTCCGACCGGCCATATCACGATGGAGGAAATAAGCAACCGCGAACTTGTCCATAACGAAATGACGCTGGGGCCGAATTCGGCCATTTCGCTTCCGTTCCGACAGGCGGTGCCGAACGTGCCGGTCATAAACCCCGAGCACTGCATTCATTTCAACACCGGTGGATGCAAGGTTTGCTCCAAGGTCTGTCCTAAAGACTGTATCAATTACGATGATACGGATACATTCGAGGAGATCGAAATCGGGGCTGTGATTATGGCGACCGGGTTCGACAATTTCGATCCCACGCCCATGAAGCAATATGGTTACAGCCGGTATCCCAACGTCATCACGGCCGAGGAGTTCGAGGTCATGAACAACGCCGCCGGTCCGACCGGGGGCAAGATTCTCCTCGAAAACGGTGAGGAGCCGCGGGCAATTGCCATTCTGCATTGCATCGGCAGCCGCGACGAGAACTATCACAAATATTGCAGCCGGGTCTGCTGCATGTATGCATTCAAGTTCTCTCACCTGGTGAAAGAAAAAACCAGCGCTGAGGTCTACCAGCTCTACATCGACATCCGCAGTTTTGGCAAAGGGTACGAGGAGTTCTACCAGCGGATTCTGCATGAGGACGTCAACGTCATCCGTGGCAAGGGCGCCGAGATCGTGCCATCGGGTTACGCTCGCGGCTCCGAGGGCCACCTCCTCGTGCGGTGCGAGGATACGCTGATCGGCAAATGGCGCGAGATACCGGTCGACATGGTGATTCTCTGCACAGCCCTCGAGGCCAGGAAGGACGCCAAGGAGACCGGGCGCAAATTCAATATCTCTACCGGCGCCGACGGCTGGTTCATCGAGGCTCACCCCAAGCTGGCGCCGGTTTCGACTACCACTGACGGAATTTACCTGGCCGGCGCCTGCCAGGGGGCTAAAGATATTCCCGACACAGTCGCTCAGGGCGGCGCCGCGGCCTCGCATGCCATGAAATTACTGTGCCAGGGGGAAATCCTCATGGACGCCGCCTGTGCCACCGTGATGGAGGAGTATTGCAGCGGTTGCCGTATCTGCAACGATCTCTGCTCATACAACGCCATCGAGTTCCTGGAGGATAAGAAGGTTAGCTCCATCAACTCGGCCATGTGCAAGGCCTGCGGGACCTGCGTCGCCGCCTGCCCATCGGGCGCGATCGTGGGAAAGCATTTCACCGACCAGCAGATATTCGCTCAAATTGAAGGGATGCTGTCATGAGCTTCGAACCAAAGATAATCGGATTCTTGTGCAACTGGTGCAGCTATACCGGCGCCGACCTGGCCGGGACGGCCCGCATGAAATATCCACCAAACGTCATCAGCATCCGCGTCATGTGTTCTGGCCGGGTCGATCCCAGCTTTGTCCTTGATGCCTTTAGCAAGGGGGCCGATGGGGTTCTGGTCTGCGGCTGCCATCCCGGCGATTGCCACTATGTCGAGGGAAACTACAAATGCATGAGACGCATTCCTCTTACGCTGAAAATCCTGGAATCGTTCGGGATTGACAAAGGGCGTTTAAGGCTGGAATGGGTCTCGGCCTCCGAGGGCGCCCGTTTCCAGGAGGTAATCAAGGAGTTTACCGAGCAGATCAGGGCATTGGGGCCGTTACAACTGAAGGAATGGACCTTCGAGCCACCCAAAGAGAGCGAGCATATGATTGAAATGGGGAGGGCGTGATGGCGAAACCGAAACTTGCAATCTACTGGGCCGCCTCGTGCGGGGGGTGCGACATCGCCATCCTCGATATCGAGGCAAAAATCCTGGACGTGGCTGATTTCTTCGATCTTGTCTTTTGGCCGGTGGCCCTCGATTTCAAATATGACGACATTCGCCGCATGGATGACAAGTCGATCACTCTGACCCTCTTCAACGGCGCTATTCGCAATGATGAGAATTTCGAGATCGCCAGGTTGCTGCGTCAAAAATCGGTGGTCATGTGCGCATTCGGCAGTTGTGCCACCGAGGGTGGTATCCCGGCGCTGGCCAATCTCTATGACAGGGAATCGATAATCGACTACGCCTTTCACAAATCGCCGTCCGTTGACAACCCCGATCGAATCGTCCCGGAACCGATATACAAGGTCCCCGAGGGGACAATAACGATCCCGGCCATGTGGAATACGGTCAGGTCTTTGGGCCAGACAATCGATATCGATTACATCATTCCCGGATGCCCGCCGCAATCGGACCAGATCATAAACGTGGTCGAGGCTGTGATCGACATCCTTTCGAACGGCAAACCGCTTCCGGCCAAGGGAACGATTCTGGGCGCCACCGATAAATCGTGTTGCGACGAGTGCAAGCGCCAGAGGAATATCAAGAAGATAAAGAAATTCATCCGGCCGTTCGAAAAAGTGCTCGATCCCGACCTCTGCCTTCTTGAGCAGGGGGTGGTCTGTATGGGTCCGGCCACGAGGGCCGGGTGCGGCGCCAAGTGTGTCAGCGCCGGCGTGCCGTGCCGCGGCTGCTATAGCCTGCCGACCAATATTCGTGATCAGGGCGCCAAAATGGCCTCGGCCCTGGCGAGTGTCATTGACTCCACCGACCCGGCCGAAATCAACGCAATCATCGAGACGATCCCCGATCCGATTGGAACTTTCTATCGGTTCAGCCTGGCGGAATCGATGTTAAGGAGAGTGCAGATATGAAAGAGATCACGATCGACCCGATCACCCGCCTCGAGGGCCATGGCAAGATACATCTATTCGTGAATGACGACGGCGGCCTGGCCAATGCCTATTTCCAGGTTCCGGAGCTGCGCGGATTCGAGAGGTTTTGCCAGGGGAGGCCGGTCGAGGAAATGTGCCGCATCACGACCCGAATCTGCGGGGTCTGCCCCGATGCCCACCATATGGCCGCCGCCAAAGCCGCCGATGCCGTCTACGGCGCTACCATACCCTCGGCTGCCAGGAAATTGCGCGAGCTTGTTTATAACGGTTTTTATGCGGGCGACCACACCACGCACTTTTTTGCGCTGGGCGGCCCAGATTTCGTGTGCGGCCCCGATGCTCCCCCAGAGGAACGCAATATCCTCGGTGTCATAAAGAAGGTTGGCCTCGATGCCGGCAAGAAGGTCATCGCCCAGCGGGCCCGCGGCCAGAGGATTATAGAGATTATAGGCGGCAAGAAGGTTCATCCTGTCACCGCCTTGCCGGGAGGAATGTCGAAGAGGGTCACCAGGCAGGAACATGAGGAGATGATAAAAATCGGTCAGGAGATGGTCGAGTTTGGCAAGTTCGCGATCCAAGTCCTCAACGACGTGGTGCTGGCCAACAAGGCCTATGTCGACCTGATCCTGTCCGATATGTACACCCACAAGACCTACAACATGGGCCTGGTCGATTCCCACAACAAGGTCAACTTCTATGATGGCCGGGTGCGGGTAACCGCTCCCGACGGCACCGAGCATGCCAAGTACGATCCGGAAGATTATCTTGATTATGTCGCTGAGCATGTTGAGCCGTACAGCTACCTGAAGTATCCATTCCTGAAGAAGGTCGGTTGGAAGGGGTTTGTCGACGGCATGGACTCCGGAGTGTACAAGGCCACCCCGCTGGCCAGACTCAATGTCTCCGATGGCATGGCCACGCCCTTGGCCCAGGCCGAATACGAACGCTTCTACGAAACTCTGACGGGAGACCGCTCGGGACGGATACCGGTGCATTCGACGTTGGCTACCCACTGGGCGCGCGTAGTGGAGTTGATGTTCGCCTGCGAGGCCGTAGCCCTGCAATCCCAGGATGAGGAAATAATATCGGACCATATTCTCGATCCGCCGACGTCGATAGTCGGCGAGGGGATCGGTATCGTGGAGGCTCCGCGGGGCACGCTGACACATCACTACAAGACCGACAAGAACGGCATCATAACCGAGGCTAATCTGATTGTCGGCACGACCAACAATAATGCTCCCATCACAATGTCGATTAAGCGCGCCGCCGAGGGCCTGATAAAAAAGGGGCAGGAGATCAGCCAGGGGGCGCTCAACAAAATCGAGATGGCCTTCCGGGCTTACGACCCTTGTTTCGGATGCGCCACGCATTCGCTGCCCGGCCAGATGCCGATGGAGCTGGTGATCCGCGACGCCGAATCCAGAGAGATCATCCAAATTATTCGGAGGAATTGCTGAAGAGCGATGCGGTAATTTGCCTGGGCAACGAGATATTATCGGATGACGCCTTCGGGTATCATGTTGCGGAACTGCTGCGCTCGAGCGGCGAATTGCCCGAGGCGGAAATCATATTCGCGCCGTTGGCGGGATTCGGCTTGCTGGAGCTGTTCAACCGCCGCCGGCGCGTTCTCATTGTCGATACCATCGTGACCGGCCAGGATCCGCCCGGCACAATCCACCTCAGCCCCCTGGGCCAATTCACGCCATCATATAACTTGACAACGAGCCATCAAATGAATCTCCCTACGACTCTCGAATTCGGCAGGCAAATGGGCATGGCCATGCCCAACAGGATCGATGTGCTGACTGTCGAGGCCGCCGATATTGAGACCTTGAGTGAGAGCATGACACCTGCGGTAAAGGCGGCATTGGAGCCGGCCGCCGGCCGGATACGCGAGTGGGCCTCAGGCAAATGAATCCATAATAGAAAAGGGCAGGAGTTGATTCCTGCCCGATATTGCTTATGTCGATGCTTGCCTCTAAAATGAGAGCTTTTCTTTGGGATTGGAGCGTTCCTCGAATTCGACCCAGCCGCGGTCAGAGGCTGACGTTATCCCCTTGACTCTCAAGTCGAAATCGTCGGGATTGCTGCACTGGCCCAGGGCTTCCTCGTAGCTGATATGTCCGGAGCGGTATAGCCTCATAATCGATTGATCGAAACTCTGCATGCCATATTGAATCGCGCCCTGTTCGACAAGATCGATTATCGTATTGGTTTTCAGGGGGTCGATGATCGCCTCGCGTACCGATGCGGTCGAGATCAGCACCTCGACAGCCGGAATTCGTCCGGCGCCGTCATGGCGCGGCAGGAGTCGCTGGCAGATTATCGATTTGAGGGTGCCGGCAAGGAGCAGCCTTATCTGCTGATGCTGGTGCGGCGGGAAAAACGAAATTATCCTGGAGATGGTCTCGATGGCGTTAAGGGTGTGGAGCGTGGTCAACACAAGGTGGCCGGTGTCGGCAGCGGTCAGAGCGATCCCCATGGTGTCGGCATCGCGGATTTCACCTATCAGAATAATATCCGGATCCTGGCGGAAGGCGTGCCGTAGAGCCGCCGAAAAGCTTTCGGTGTCGCCGCCGACTTCACGCTGCGAGATGATCGATTTCTTGTCGCGATAGATATATTCGATCGGATCTTCGATTGTCAGGATGTTCTCGGCCCGGGTGGCGTTGATATGCTCCACCATCGAGGCCAGCGTGGTTGACTTGCCGGAGCCGGTGGTGCCAGTGACGATGACCAGGCCGCGCTTGTTGTTGGAGATATCCTTTACAACATCGGGCAGGTTGAGCTCCTGGAAGTTGGGTACCTTGGTGTTGACCTGCCTTATGGCAATGCCGATTGAACCCCTTTGCTTGTAGAGATTAATGCGGAAGCGCCCCATCTTCGAGATCGATAGGGCCAGGTCCATTTCGCGCTTCTGATGGAATCTGTCTTTTTGCTCCTGGCTCAGCACCTGGTTTAATATTTTGTCCAGGTCCTCGGGCATCAGTATTTGATCGTCGATATAGGCCAGCTTGCCATCAACCCTGACAGTCGGGCGAAGACCTACTCTGAGATGCATATCGGAGGCATGGCGATTCAGCATCTCCTGCATCATCTGCTTAAATGTCATAGAATCGACCTCGCATTTTCTCCAAAAATGAATATTTCCAGGTCCTAATGGACCCGGAAATATTATCGGCAGGCTATGCGATAACTTTGGCGGCGCTAAGAGATTGGTTCTATGAGAAACAGCGGTTGGCCAAATTGCACCGGCTTGGTATTTTCCACCAAAACCTCGACAATTCGCCCCGGCTGTTCGGCCTCGATTTCGTTCATCAGCTTCATGGCCTCGATGATGCACAGCACTTGGCCCGCCTTAATACTCTGGCCGACCTCGACATACGGCTTGGCATCGGGCGCCGGGGTCCGATAGAATGTGCCCACCATCGGCGACTTGATTTCGATAAGATCGGTCTTTACGGGCGCGGCCTGGGGTGCATGCATGGAGATTTCCAACTGGTCCACGCGCGAGTTTATCGGAGGGGCCTGAACCTGCGGCATGGGTTGGATGACGCTGTCGCGATGGCCGTTATCGTTATTCGAACCGACTTTTTTCCTTATACTGACTTTGCGGCCCCAACTGGACACCTCCAACTCACCAATATTCGACTCCTCAACGAGTTTAATAAGCATCCTTATCTTTGATGGCCTCATAATAACATTCCCCCGTAAAACAGGTTTTTGCCCTAAAGCTCCACGAGCTCCTTAGGTAGCTTGCTTAGAATCTGGCCTCCATTTGTCGTCACCAAAACATCATCCTCTATCCTCACTCCGCCCCAGTTGGAGATGTATATCCCCGGCTCGATAGTTACGACCATGCCGGGCTCGAGCACATCGTTGGATTGCGGGCTCAAGACAGGCCTGTCATGCACTATCAAGCCGATCCCGTGGCCCAATCCGTGTCCGAAATTATCGCCATAGCCGGCCTTCATGATTATATCGCGGGCCACGCTATCCAGGCGGCTGCAGGCCATGCCTGGTCTGACGGCCCTGCAGGCGGCTTTTTGCGCGGTAAGCACTATGTCGTATATTTTCTTCTGTTTCTCGGTGGCCTTACCCAGGACGACGGTGCGGGTGATATCCGATGCATATCCCTGGTAAAGGCAGCCGAAATCAAGCGTCACATAATCGCCCTTGCGCAGCTTTTTGTCCGAGGCCCGGCCGTGAGGCATAGCCGATCGCTGCCCCGAGGCGACGATTGTCTCGAAAGAGGCGTTCTCGGCCCCGAGTATGCGCATCTTGTATTCGATCTCCAGGGCGATATCCTTCTCTTTTACTCCCGGCTTGAGCTCATCGAGGATTTCCGAAAATGCCTTGTCGGCTATGCGAACCGCCTTGCGAATCTTGCCGATCTCGTCGCCATCCTTGACCACCGAGAGCGATTCAACCAACTGCGAAGTGGGCCTGAAAACGACCTGCGGCAGAAGCTCTTTGAGCTTCTCGAGCATATTGAGCGAAATGAAGTCGCCCTCGACTCCGACCCGCGTTCCCTTGGAAAAAACGGGAAGCTTGGGCAGTTCGGTTATGAGCTGACGGTTGGCGATAACGATCTTGCAGTTCTTGACCTCTTTCTGGGCCTGCAAGCCATAGCGGAAATCGGTCAGGAAATACGCTTTGGGCGGCGATATGACCACGATGCCATTGCTGCCCGTAAAACCGGAAAGGTAGTGGACATGATTTATCTCGGTGGCAACGAACGTATCGATGCCATTTTTCTTTAGCAGCCCGAATGCTTTTTTTATCCTCTGGTCAGTCATGCCTTCCCATTTTCTTTTTTAATTCGTCGATTTTTTTCTCGAGACCGGGATTATCGGGAAACTGCTCCTTGAGATCGCTGTATATCTTCAGCGCCTTGTTCAAGTAACCCTGTTTGACACAGATATCGGCATAAGTCTCGGTTTCGAATATCTCCTTGCCGATTCCCCGCTTCTCTTTGGCAATCTTCAGGGTTTCCGCCCTTAGGAGATCGCCCAGCAGGTCCTGGTCTGTCAATTCGGGAAATATCTCCTCGGCTTTCGCAAGGCCGTAATTCGAACGCGCCTGATCCCCTTTCTTGTGATATACTTTCCCGAATAAGACCCAGCCGTTTAGATGCTCGGGGTCAAGCGCCAATAAATGCTTAACGAGCTGCTCGGATTTGGCCACGTCATCGAGTTCGAAAGCCATCCTGGCCGCCATATAAAACAGGTCGGTATCGCGCGCACCGGCTCTGATTTCCTTAAGAGCCAGATTCAGCGACTCCCGAAGGGAACCGGCTTCCCCGACCTGGTCGATATCGAAAGGCGTCAATGAGTTATTTTCGTCCCTGTTCATCGATCGATGATGTATCCTAACTAAGAAAAATGGGAACCAATCAATAAGATCGATAATCCCGTAACCCTGAATCAGGCGCCGGGCGCCTATCAGGGGTAGAAAACATAATAGGGGGCGCAAGGGATGTCAATCTTTTTTATCCGCCGACAGGCTTTTTTGAGATGTAAGCTTATGAAACTCCGAAACTTAGTTGGTGGTTTCCAGGATTCTTCTGATCAGCTTTGAGGACGATTTTCCTTTCACCAGCTTGACCCGGCGCACTTTGCCACCCCAGCCTTGGACCTCCGATGCCCCCACAATCTCCGCAATTGTGTAGTCGGCTCCCTTGGCCAGCACGTCGGGTCGAAGTTTCTTGATTAGCCGAAGCGGGGTGTCGTCGTCGAATTTGACGACCAGGTCGACTGGTGTCAGGTAAGAGAGGAGCAGGGCGCGCTCCTTGAACGTCATCAGCGGACGGCCGAAACCTTTCAGCCTCTCGACGGACCGGTCGCCATTCAGCCCGACAATGAGGAAATCGCCAAGTTTCCTGGCGGCATCCAGGTAGCGAGCGTGCCCGGAATGAATCAAATCGAAGCAACCATTTGTAAAGACAACGCGCTTGCCCGCTCGACGCAGCTTGTCTCTAATTTCGGCGGCGGCGGCCTCCGAAACGAGTTTCTTCTTCATGCCTCATCCATCATGGCGGCTTTGAGTTCATTTCGAGTGATTCTGGCGGTTCCGAACTGGGCTACCGCCAGACCGGCCGCGGAGTTGGCGAATATGGCCGCCTCATGCATGCTGGCCCCGGCGGTTCTGGCCACGGTCAGGGTCGCGATCACAGTATCGCCGGCGCCGGTGACATCGTATACGGTTTTGGCCCTGGCCGGTATATGGGTCAGCTTGCGGTCCTTTTCGAATAGCGCCATCCCCTTTTCGCCGCGGGTTATGAGAAGCGACTCCAGGCTCAGCAGGTCCATCAGGTTCCAGCCAACATCGGCCAATACCGTATCGCTTGTGATCTTCTTGCCGGAAATGAAACCAGCCTCATGATGGTTGGGCGTAATGACGGAAACCTCGCGATAGTTCATGAAATGGACTTCCTTGGGGTCGACCGCGATGAACTTGCCGGCGTTTCTGGCGATCGGGATAAGAGCCGAGAGGAGATCATACGTTATGACGCCCTTGCCATAGTCCGAGATAATGATGCCGTCGATTCCCTTCAGCATCTTTGTGATCCTGGCGATGAGCTGCTCCACCAGCGGCGAGCCGATTTCCAGGGTGTCCTCCCTGTCGATCCTGACAACCTGCTGATTGTGGGCCACGATTCTGGTCTTGACAGTGGTCGGGCGGCCCTTGTCGATCAAGAGCCCGGTCGTCTTGAGGCCGTTTTCGACGAGATTTTCCTTGAGAATATCGGCCATCATGTCGTTCCCGACAATCCCCAGCAATGTGACATCGGCTCCCAGCGCCTGAACATTGGCGGCCACGTTGGCGCCGCCGCCGAGGTTGGTTGTCTCCTTCTTGATATGCACCACGGGAACCGGCGCCTCGGGGGAGATGCGATCGACATTGCCCCACAAATAGCGGTCGAGCATGATATCGCCCAGGACTACTATTTTGGTCTTGGGGAAATTATTCAGTAGGCGTGCGATTCTGTTCTTGTTCATTCCAATACCGAGGTTAATTGCCTTGACATCGCGGCAGATGATACTAAAATTATGACGATATTGCAACAGGATTGAATACCAAAGCGTTAGCTAAAGGAGATAAGGTGAACCAGAAGCCCCAGCAGATCAATATCGAAATCGGCGAGAAAGAATCGGAGGGAATTTACTCCAACCTGGCACTGATTGTTCATTCACCCCAGGAAATAATAATCGATTTCGCCCGGGTCATGCCGGGTGTCCAGAAATCGAAAGTCTACGCGCGAATTGTCATGACCCCGGCCCACGCCAAGATGCTGCACAAGGCGCTCGAGGACAATCTAAAAAAGTTCGAGTCGCAGTTCGGCCAGATCAAGCTCCAGGGTGTCGAGGAGAAGAATATCGGATTCCAGATGCCGAAGAACAGCACCGATATGCCATAACCGGGGTCCCCTTGGGACCTCTCGGTCCTATCTAACGAGATACGCCAGCTTTTCCCTGACAACGTCGCCGCCGGATTTAAGGATACATATGTATATCCCCGATGCCACCTGATTGCCGGCATCGTTGTGGCCGTCCCAGACATGAACCAAAAATGCGGCTGCCCCCACTCTGAATGTCCATTCGCGGACCACCGCCCCCGAAACATCGTGCACCGAGAGAACCGACTCGCCCGCTCCCGGCAGTTTGAGATAGAAGACGACCGAATCGACAGCCGGGTGTGGCGCAACCGAAACGGCAATCAAGCCGCTCGGGCGGTATGGCTGCCTGCCGAAAGCATCCACGAGATTCGGCACACCCCAACCATACTGATTGTTGGGCAGTGACGAGTGATCCGAGGCCTGCCGGAGCGCCGATCTGATATCGTAGTAATCCCAATCGGGGTGACCCTCCAGGAGCAGGGCAATCCCTCCGGCGATCAGCGGGGCGGCGAACGATGTTCCCGATGAGGTGGCATAGCCGCCGACATAATTGGCGTGGAAAACGGCGTTTCCCAGGGCGCAAAAATCGGGCTTGATACGGCCATCGGCTGTGGGCCCGCGCGATGAAAAGCTCAAAATCGCTCCCGACCTGTCGACACCCCCTACGGCGATGACGGAGTCACCGTCGGCGGGCGGGATAATCTTTCGCCAAAAGGCATTCCCCTCGTTTCCGGCGGAGTTCACCACGATGACCCCGAGCCCGGCGGCAATATCGGCGGCCCGGGTGATAACGGGCGTGTTGCCGTCGAGCTGAGTAGTGTCATACCAATCGGTGTATCCCACAGACGAGGAAATGATATCGACACCGAGCGATTCCATCCATTCAGCGGCGGCCACCCAATAGTCTTCCTCGGCGCGAACTTCATCATTATATATTTCTGTCTTGGCCAGAATATACTCGGCTCCGTAAGCCGGACCGATTAAGAATCCCTCGTCGAAGCCGCCCAGTACGGAGAAGACGGCGGTGCCATGAGATCGCTGATTGTCCCATAAATCCATCACATCGTCATCGCCGTTGATAAAATCGTGCGTGGCGATTATTCGGTCCTCGGCCCGCATGGCGGCGAAGGCGGCAAGGCTGGTGTCAAAACCGGTATCCATTATCCCGATGACAACGCCCAGACCTGAAAGCCCGGCATTGTGCAAGGAGTCGATCGCCAGCATGGAATCCTGGGCATATGACGGCCCATAATCAAAGAATGGAGTTTTGCCTGGCGCAAGATAGATCAGGTCATCGGGTAATAGAGGCTTGAGTGTGGATGATGACACCGGCGCTATTTTCGCCACAAACGGCAGGCCGGCGATCCGCCTTAGCGTCAGGCTGTCAGCCTCGACACTGACAGCGTTAAGCCAGCGGGAAACGACTCTGATCCTGCCTCCCATGGCCTCGATCAGCTTCGTTTGTTCGAGGCTTGGCGGCGTATCATATAAGCTGAAGTCAGTCAGGGTCGAGCGTGATATCCGACGCTCCCGGGCTCTCGATGAAATCGGGGTCGGCCGATATTCATGTTTTTGCGTATAAAATACCCAGCATGGCCTCGGATAATCGACCTGAGCATAAATATCGGATATGAAACAAGATGCGAAAGAAAATGCGATGAACGCACGACCTAATCGGCAAGAATTATTGGAAAAGCGCATATAATTATCACAACCTGATCTAAGTATAAGGATATAAAACTTGACAAAAATTTCCTATGGCATTAATTTTTCCTAAATGGGGGATGTTCACTTGGATAATTCTATGACAGAAAATAGGGCTGAGCAAGCAAAAAAGAAAGAATTCGAGGAGCTGTTCCTCCCCCTTTTGGATAACCTCTACAGTATCGCTCTTCGCATGACACGCAACGAAAAGGATGCCGAGGACCTCGTTCAGGAAACGTATCTGAAAGCCTTCCGTTTCTTTCATCGCTTTGAGCGAGGCACCAACGCCCGCGCCTGGGTCTTGACAATCCTGACCAACACATTCCGAACGAGATACCGTAAGAAAAAACAAGAGCCGAGCATGGTCGATTTCGAGGCCGTGGAGAATTTCTGCCTGGCCGATGAAATGGTCAAGGAGATTACGGCTTCCGACAAATCGGTGGCCCAGGGGGCCGAGATTGTAACCGCTATCCTGAAAGATTATGTATCCGACGACGTCATCGAGGCCCTGGAAAACGTCCCCGAACAATTCCGGATGGCGGTGCTGTTGTCCGATGTCGAGGGGTTCAGTTACCAGGAGATTTCGGAGATACTCGGTATCAGCGTCGGGACCGTCAAGTCTCGCATATTCAGGGGGCGGAAAATCCTGCAAAAGCAGCTTTGGGAATTTGCCAAGCAGAGGGGTATACTGAAAGGGAAATAGGGATGACCTGCGAGGAGGTTTTTAAGCGGCTTTATGAAGCCCTCAATTCCGGTGTCGAAAACCTGACATCGGAAGTCTTGACCAGGCATTACGAGATCTGCCAGACTTGCTGCAAATATTGCAGATTCGATGCCCAGGTCATCAAGGCCATGCAGGAGAATTGCTTTAAGGACAGGCCGGAATCGGACCTGCGCGTCAAAATCCTCAAAGATATCAACTTGCAGTCCTGAACCGCGCTCGCTGCGGAAGGCTATGGCTAATCCAAGATGGAAATTCCAAGCACGACAGGAATGACAATCGGGCTTACCCCGACACATGGAGCAGCAAGTACATTACTGCAAATGCGATAGGAACATTCAGATCTGAAAATGATGTTTAGGAGTTGGCGAAATTTACATGGGTTGATGAATTAATTGCCGATAATCAGCAAATAGACAACCGTCAGCGAAGGGGGGAGTTGTGATTGAAAGAAATCCGATGGTTTCTGGGTACGATCGCCAATGATGAAGAGGATCTTAGAATGACATGCGAAGAAGCAGTACGGAAGCTGCACGAATATTTAGATCATGAGCTCGATCACGCCAGCGCCGAACAAGTCGAAAAGCACCTCGAGATTTGCAGAACCTGCTGCGACCATATGGAGTTCGAGAAACATATGAAGAAGCTGATACACCAGGTTTGTTGTCAGCAAAAGGCTCCTGCTTTTCTCCGGGACAAGATCATGAATACCCTCAGTTCCGATGATTAGCCGGGCCAGTTAAATCGCTTCGGCCAATGTAAATGGGAGGTCACGGTCGACCTCCCATTTTGTATTTCCGGATTTACGAGAGATTACTGCGTTTTGGCCTCAGGAAACATATGGGCGATCTTCGGCCACATTTCCTCGAATTTGAATCCCTTGAAAGTCGGGCTCTTCTCATTGTGACAGCCGACACAACCCTTTTCGGGATTTGCCACCAGGCCGGCGGCCGCGGCTGCCTCTTTGCTCTTCATGACCTTCATGTCCTTGTAATCGGAACCGGCGCCATGACAGGCCTCACAGCCGACGCCCTCAGTCTGGGCGAAGGTAGCTTCCTTGGTCTCGGCGGGAGCGGCAAAACCGGTCACGTGGCAAACCAGGCACTTCTCACTTGTCTGAGGACTGTCGACGCCGGCCTTGGTGCCGACCTCTTTGGCCTCGGGCGTTGCCAGTACCTCGAAAGCCTTGGCGTGCTTTGATTCTGTCCATTTCTTGAACTGCTCGCCTTTAGCAGGGCTATTGTGGCAGATCTTGCACTTGGCGGAGCCGATGAATTTATGGCTGGCCTTTGCAGGAGCCTCGGTTTTCTCCTGGGCCATTGACATCGCCGCAAAAGCAATTACCAATCCGATCACCATCAGTATTACAGCTATTCTTTTCATTCAGTCACCTCCCTTAAGAGAATGAGCTTTAGGTGTTATGATAAAAATCATATTAAGAGTCATTACTTATGCTGTCAAGGAATTTATTAATCTGTCAACGGGCCCGATCTTCTAATCTCAAATGTCCGCGCGACTTAGTAGATATTCGGGCCAGCCCATTCATAGCCAATCGAGGCTCCAAAATGTAAAAAAATTAACAATCTCATCACCCTAAGCGCTATTATATGCGCTTGAATTTCAAAGGTTCCATGAATCAAGCAGGACATTCTAATGATGTCCGCCATTATTAATTCTCATGCCCTCTGTGGGACAAGCATGATACTCATGACGTTATAGAAAAGGCCCAGCGCCACTCCAGGTTATCCTCATCTGGCTGAGGCTTGGAAATCCATAGTGGCAAATGCAGACTTAACCTGCATTCGTTGAACAAAAGACCGAGGAAAGGCACCTCATAGGTGACGACAAGGCCCGCCTCATAAAGGAAATCGTCAGCCGTGTCGGCCGGGCTCCAGACTCGGCCGCCAGCAAAATAGAACTGCGGCCTGATGTTGGCCATTTGCCTGGTCAGAACAGGGATTTTGAATGGCAATCTTGGACTGGGAAGATCGTTTGAGATTCCAACTGAAATGAGTCTGGCGCCCGAGCTGCCCTGTCTCAGATAACCACTCAAGCCGGCGCCTCCGGGTTTGAATAGGTGACCATCGTCTTTCCAGCGATCGGGCAGCGTGCCGCGGCTCCGGAACAGGGGCGAATCCCAAATATCATATGAGTCGGCGGTGGAGAGGGAAAAGCGTCTCTGGGACGGGATATCGCCATCGGCCCGGCCCAACTTCATTTGCAAATTCGTTTTTCCAACCCCGACGCCTTCCACGGAGATGGCCAACCCGGCGGCCGCGCGCCTGAACTGGTAATCGCTCCCGAAAGTGGTGTTGGAGAGGCTGCCCTGCAAGATAATCACCCCGAACCGCTGGTCGAATCGTCGTGAGAAGCTCAAGTCGGCAGTGACGACATTTCCGGGTGACCAGCTATCGCCATAAAGGTAGGCAGAGTCAAAAAGGTAGTTTCTTTGAACCGCGAAGATCGCTTGAGTCATCCGCGGATCTTGCGGATCGAGCGATTCGAAGCGTGCCCCAATCGCCTGCCGCCCACGCCCCTCCAGTTCTTTCGAGGCGACGAAATATGAGAATCGGGGATCGCTTGGGACCAGCGCGTTATCGAAAGCGGCGGCGTAATCAAAATGTCCGCTTTGGATTCCAAGCGCAGCATTAAACCTGAGTCTCTTGAAATATTCGAGGTAGGCGCCGTCGAACGCGTACCCCAGCTTAATACCACCCACAGAGTTATACCAGGCGGTGGGCCGATGGGCGATCCGGTAGGAATCGACGAGATATTCGATATGATTCTTAGGATAGACGAATTTCGGCACCATGAATTGAAATGTCACCGGCGGCAGATGGCTTGACGAGTTATTCAGACGGTTGATATCGGCCAGCATCAGATCGGAATCAATAGTGACTTTCGACGGCCTGGATTCGAAAAACACTGTCGTGTCGAAAGAATCGACGCCCTTCTGCCAGACTGAAACGGGGATGGTCAGCGTATCTGCGAGGGTATCCTTGTAATAAACGGTCAATTTCAGCGGGGCGATGCAACGGCCATTGTTCTTGATGCGAATCGCATTGTTGAATCCGGTCCAGCCGCCCGAGTCCGCCTTTACTGAACGAACCGATTCGAGCGCGTAATCCAAAGTCCAGGTAGTATGAAACCATTGATGGAAAAACCAATCCAGGTCGCCGCCATGAATTTCCTCGGCAAGGTCTTGGAAATTTGAAAAATAAGGGTGTTTGAATGCCCAGCGCTGAAAAAGAGCATCGATGAACTTGTCGAATTTATCATCACCCATGGCGAATTGTAGCATGAAATATACCGAGGCCGCCTTGTGATATGATGAAACGTAATAAGACCACCAATCGCGAAATATCTCCGACGGTGTCGCCAGGGGATCTTCGGTTCCGGTCAAGGCTTTCTCGATGTACTTGGTTTGGGCCTCGTTGCGGTAGTTGCCGTTGGGCAAGAGCTCCTTTTGCCACCGGTGTTCGTATGTCAAGTCATTTTCGAATCGCCCATAATGATTCTCCATGTATTTGATTGTAAAGAACGAAGTCAGCCCCTCGTCGAGGAACGCCTCGGCCGTTTCATTGAATCCCAGAATGCCATAGAACCAGGCATGGCCGACCTCGTGGGCGATGGTGGCCTCCAGATCGTGATCGTAAGGATTATCAGCGCTGTATGACCCGGAGATCATTGTCAGGTCGGGGTATTCCATGCCCCCGGATGATACCGCGGCGACCACCGTGGAGTACTGATCGTATGGCCAGGGAAAACAACTCTCCGAGTAGAATCTTATCGCCCTGCGCGTATAATCGACCGCCTTGCGCTGCCAATGCCGTATGACCTCCGGAGTGTAATACGACTTGATAATCAGATCGCCATAGCGGCAGATATCGATCATGAATTGCGGGTCGGCGCAGAAGGCGAAATCGTGAATATTCGAGGCCCGAATTTTCCAGATCTTTAGATTCTGGACGTTTTGAAGGGTGGATCCCTTGCCTTGTTGCGCCGCGGACGTGACGGCTTTCTGAAGATCGGATTCGGCAGGGGCACTGTCCGCCCTGATATATTTCAGCGCGTCAACGATAACCGAATCGCCAACGGGCGACGGCAGCCTGGCGCCGAATACCTCTTCCTCGTTTTTCAACGTGCCGCAGTGAGCGATAATGAAGCTGTCGGGCATGGTAATCTCAACATCGAAATCGCCATATTCACCGTAGAATTCCCCGTTGGAAAGGTATTGATCGATGTGCCATCCATACCTGTCATAGACAGCCGGTTTGGGGTACCACTGGGCGACATCGAAATGATTCCCGCTCCTGGCGGCCCGGAATCCCTGGGCAGGAATCTGGCTGGTGAATTCTGTGTAGAAGTAGGTGGAATCTCCCGGCGGCAGCGGATGAACGAGCGGCACCCGCATGATGGTGTTATCTATGGCATGATCTTTGACCTGGGCGCCGTCGTTCTTCAACAAGTCAATGTTGACGAATCCTATATCCCGCTCGGATGTTGATGCGATGCTGTAATCACCTTCTTCCTGAAATTGCCGGTCGAGATAGCTTCCAGCCTGAAAAGCATTAAAGTAAAGGTGGAAATAAACCTCGTGCAATGTATCGGGCGAGTTGTTGTAATAGTCGATGGCTTCAGTCCCGCTGAGGCGAGCTGTCGTAGGGTCCAGATCGACTTTGATCTTATAACTCACACGCTGCTGGAAATAATCGTCATCGGCGGGCGCGAGCGCGAACATGGCCGGCAAAATCATCGCCGAGATGAACAACCTCATTTCAATACCTTAGAAAGGAACTCCATCGTACGGGGGTGCCTGGCGGAATTGAGGATTTCGGCTGTCGGACCGCACTCAATGATCTTGCCCGATTCGAAGAAGGCGATCCGGTCGGCCACCTCGCGGGCGAACCCGATTTCGTGAGTCACCACCAGCATGGTCATGCCGCCCTGGGCCAGCCCTTTCATGACATCGAGCACCTCGCCGATCATCTCGGGGTCGAGGGCCGAGGTCGGCTCATCGAAAAGCATAATTTTGGGATTCATGCACAGGGCGCGGGCAATCGCGACACGCTGTTTTTGTCCCCCGGAAAGGTAGGCGGGATAGGCGCCGGCTTTGTCCTGAAGCCCCACGCGGCCCAGGTATTGGAACGCGGTCTGCTCGGCCTCGGCCATCGTTTTTTTGCGCACCACCCGTTGGGCCAGGGTCAGGTTATCCAGCACGGTCATGTGCATGAAGAGGTCGAACTGCTGGAAGACCATGCCGACTTCAAGGCGTATGTCGTGGATATTCCGGCCCCCCGAGTCGAGAACCTCGTTGTCGACCATAATCCGGCCGGAGTCAACCCGCTCCAGGGCGTTGATACATCGCAGGAATGTCGATTTGCCGGAACCTGAGGGCCCGATGATGACAATGACCTCGCCTTTGTCAACGTCGAGGGATGCGCCATCGACCGCTCGGGTAGGCCCGAAACTCTTGACGATATTCTCCACGCGAAGGATCGAAGTCATAGGCCGTGCCTTCCCAGGCCGGGGATCTGGTATCGCCTTTCCAATACACGCGAGAACCGCGCCAGGGCCAGTGTCATGACCAGGTAGATGATCCCTACCATAAGCCAGGTGGCAAAATCGATATATGACCACGATAGATATTCACGTCCGGCGCGGGTCAGCTCGCGCAGGCCGATTATCGAAACCAGCGACGAGTCTTTCAGGCAGGCGATGAATTCATTGGCCAGGGGCGGGATTACCAGACGGCCGGCCTGGGGGATAATGACGTGCCG
>MEWP01000100.1:0-11744 GCA_001775395.1 candidate division Zixibacteria bacterium RBG_16_53_22
CCCCGGCGAATATTCAACCCCCGGCGAATATTCAACCATGCGGACCCGAATATTTCCCATTTCAAATGTGCGCCAGTAAGAGGTCCCACTCTGGCCCTTGTGCTCTATCGCGTTAGTGTTTTCCCAATCGCTTAAGGTGAAAGGGACGTCCTTGATCATCATTGAAACGCTCCGCTATCGATTTTTATATTATCCTTGTTTTTCAAAATAATCCCATATATTAAATATACAATATGGGTATCCGATACCCAGCGTTTTTGACACCCCGGGATTCTTAAGCAACTACAACATAAGTCAAATTAACGAATTACCCTCGTCGGTAAGCTTCCAGCTCTGCGGCACGCTAATTGCATTATTTGCCTGCGGATAAAAATTACAAGAAAAGGAGCCAAAAATGTCAAAAGCGAAACTATTTATTCTCGCCGTAGCGGTCCTGACCTTTTCCCTGGCCCAGGCCCAGGTGGACACGCTCACTTTAATGCATGTCAACGATACCCACTCTCATTTGCTGCCGTATGGGCCTAAAGATTCCGACGGCAACTGGACATGGGGCGGTATGGCCAGAATGGCCACGCTTATCGGCATGACCAGGATGACCGAGCCTAATGTGATGCTTTTCCACAGCGGCGACCTATTCGTGGGCGATTTCATGTTCCAGGAGTATGTCGGCGTGGCGGAGCTTGAGATCATGAAAGCGCTCGGCTACACTGCCCTGGAACTCGGCAATCACGAGTTCGATCTGTACCCCTCGACACTCAAGTATGTGCTTAACCAGGCTGGTTTCCCGGCCCAGGGATTCCCGGTTCTTTGCGCCAATCTCGACATGACCGCCGATCCCGAGCTGGATTACTTTGTCCAACCCTACATCATCCAGGAGATTAGCGGAGTCAGGGTGGGCGTATTCGGCCTCATGACAGAGCTCACCAACCAGATCTCAAACCCGTCCCCTGTAGTGGTGTTGCCGCCGCTGGCGCAAGCTCAGGCCTGGGTCGACACCCTGAGAATCGGGCATGACTGCGATCTGGTCATCTTGCTTTCGCATATGGGCATATTCGAGGAGCAACTGGCCGCCGCGACCATTGGCGGAATCGATATCATCCTTGGGGGCCACACCCATACGGTCACGCCTGCCCCCATCGTTATCGGCAACACAGTCTTAGTGCAGGCGGGTGAGTTCGCCAAGCATATCGGCAAGCTCACCGTTATTACCAACGCCGGCGCAGTCCAGGACTGGTCCTATCAGCTCTTGAATATCGATTCCTCGGTGCCGGCCGAGCCTACTTTGGCCGGAATGATCGATTTCCTGGCCGCCGGGGTCGAAGCCGACCCCCGTTTCGGCCCGGTCTACTCAGCCGTTATCGCTCACGCCTCCCGGGATATAACAAAGCCGTTTGGGGAGGGCCTTTGCAGGGACAATCCGCTGGGGAACCTGGTAGCGGATGCCATGAGGAGCGCCACCGCGACGCAGATCGCTATCCAGCCGCAGGGCTTTATCTCGCAAACGATTTACGCCGGGCCGGTGAAGGGCGCCGACATATTCCAGGCGGTGCCGTACGGATTCGATCAGGCGACCGGCTTGGGCTTGAAGCTGGTGACTTTCGAGACTAATGGCATGTCGCTGATCTACGGCTTGGAATTCGCGACATACAATCTGCCTTACGTGGAAGACTTTTTCCTGCACGGATCGAACATATCCTACGCTTATAATTCCGCCAACACGCCGGGAGCGCGAGTTGACTACGGCTCAATCAGGATCAACGGCCTGCCGCTTGATCCTACGGCCACCTATACTGTCACGGTGCCCGACGCCGTGGTGCCATTCTTCTCGCAGATCCCCGGTTTCCAGGTCAATAACCTGGTGGCGACCGGCCTTTCGCTTTACACGGTGGTCAGAGATTTCATGGCCGGGCATTCGCCGGTAACCTATTACGCCGAGGGCAGGGTAATCGATTTTTCGATGCTTGAAAACCCTGTCGCCGGTATCGGCGGCATGATCGATGTCGTCTGGCAATTCGAGGATAACGGCTCGATTTATGACCGTCACACCGCCAACCTGCTTCAGAAAAGACTCGAGATAATAAAAGCCTCGATCGAACGGGGCCAGGGCCGTGCTGCCCTCAACCAACTGAACGCCTTTGAGCTTAAGTTGCAGGATTTGGCCGACAGCGGCTTGATTTCACAAACCGCATCGGAGCGGCTCATCATTCTGGCTGAAAAACTGGCCGAGTCGATCGACTCGGACTATGCTCATCCGGAAATGCCGCAAGGCTCATCCCCGCTGCCGTATGACGCGAAACTGAACCAGAATTACCCCAATCCCTTCAACGGCTCGACCGTGATATCTTTCACACTCCCGGGCGCCACCAATCTCAATCTTGCGATATATGACCTTGCGGGGCGCAAGGTGAGGACGCTTCTGGCGGGATATCAGGAGGCCGGGCACACCTCGGTGACATGGGACGGCAAGGACGAAAATGGCCGCAACGTCTCAAGCGGAATCTATTTCTACAATCTCAAGGCCGGGGATATTTCCATGACGCGCAAGATGAATTACCTCAAGTAAACTGACTCAGACCTTTGAAATTCGGGCGCCGGAATTATCCGGCGCCTTATTATTTCCCCCGCCCAAGCAAAAATCCTTGCGCAATTCCACTTTAATGATAATATATTTTAATATCTCTTTCTTGTTCTGGGCCGACAGCATCGAAACGAGGGTAACCTGTAACTGACGGGGTATTCGTTGGCCGATATCGATGGCGATCACATCTTCCCGGAGCTTTCTCCCGGAGCCATAATCCTCCACTATAAAATTGTCCAAAGGCTGGGACATGGGGCGATGGGCGAGGTCTATCTGGCTGATGACTTCAGGCTCGAACGCCGCGTGGCGCTCAAATTCCTGCCGACCTACACTGACGAAACCCGGCAATCCCTGGTGGATGAGGCCAGGGCGGCCTCGAAACTGGCACACCCCAACATCGCATCGATATACTCCCTGGAGGAGCATGGCGGCCACGATTTCATTGTGATGGAATATGTCGATGGCGTGACGCTCGACGACTATATGGGGCGAAGACCACCCCTTGACGAAATTCTCCGGGTCGCTACCCAAATCTGCGCCGGACTGGCGGAGGCGCATAGGCACGGAATTGTGCACGGCGACCTCAAGCCGCAGAACATAATGATCGATAAAATTGGCCGCGCGAAAATATGCGATTTCGGCCTGGCGAGGCTCCCCGGAAAAGGCCGACCGAGACAAGGCACGTCACCCGATGGCACGCTGTCGTACATGTCCCCCGAACAGGCGCAGTGCCAAAAGACGGACGTGCGCTCAGACCTGTTTTCACTGGGGACAGTTCTTTATGAGATGTTTTCCGGCCAAAGGCCGTTTCATGGTCAATACGAGGCCGCCATAGTTTATGCCATCGTGAACGAAACGCCCACGCCGCTTGAGAGTTCCCGGCCGGACCTGCCCCCCGGCATAGTTCGCATCATCACCCGGCTGCTGGAAAAAGATCCCGACAATCGATATGGCGATGCCGAGGAAGTCGCCGTCGACCTGAAAGGTGTTTTAGGGCCCACGGCCGAAGACCCCACGAGCCGCCTCACCAAATACAGGCTGGCCGCAGTAGCCGCGCTGCTGATCGCGCTTGTGGCGACCGTCTGGTTCTTCGTTATTCCCTCATTTATTCCGGCGGGCGACAAAGCGAGCCAGAAAGCAATGATAGCCGTATTGCCGTTCGAGAATCTTGGCTCCACCCAATATGATTATTGGGCGGATGGAGTCGAGGATGCCATAACGACCAGCCTGGCGAAGATTTCGGGACTTGGGGTGATATCGCGCACCAGCACCCGTCAATATAAAAATTCCAATAAGCCGATGAAGCAGATCGGCAAAGAGCTCGGTATCGGCTATGCCATCGAGGGCACCGTCCTCCTCAGTCCGGCGGGCGGCGGCGACAGTATCCGGGTAAATGTCCAGCTTATCAGGGTTGCCGATGACACCCATGTCTGGGCGGAGACATTCGACCGGGCCGTCGAAAACATCTTTGCCATACACTCCGAGATCGCAGGTAATGTCTCGCGCGAGCTTGACATCAAACTCCTCAGCGCCGAGGAGCATTCGCTCAGGGCCCGGCCGACCGGTAACGCCGCGGCGTACGATTACTATCTCAGGGGACTCTACTATTATGGCCGCAGTTGGCAGCGCCGGGACGTCGAGATGGCCATCGAGAACTTCGAGGGGGCCGTGCGGGAAGATTCGACATTCGCCCTGGCTTTTGCTCTGCTATCCAGGGCTCATTCCCAGATGTTCTGGGATTACTACGACAGGACCGATGCGCGCCTGAAGAAATCCAGGGAGGCGGTCGAGGCCGCGCTTGTCCTGAATCCCAAACTGCCCGAGGCGCACCTGGCCATTGGCATGTATTACTATAGCACATTCCAATTCGACGAGGCCCTGGGAGAATTCAAAATTGCCGAGCAAAGGGGGCCAGGTAATAGCGACCTCTCCGGCGCCATCGCAGGTGTGCTACGACGGCAGGGAAAATTCGATGAGGCGCTTGTCTACTTCTCCAGGGCCTACAGGCTCGACCCGCGTTCCCAGATTAGGGCTTTCGATGTCGGGCTGACAATGAGCATGCTCCGTCGATATGAAGCAGCCGACAGCCTCCTCGACCAGACAATCACTTTGTCCCCCGACTGGCCGCTTCCATATATTTACAAGGCCTGGAACCATATATTTTGGCGGGGCGACAAGAATGGCGCCCGAAATATAATAGACGAGGCCTCGCGGATAACCGACCTCTCCAAAACCGAGTATTATAGATATTACTGGTGGCTGGCATCGATTATAGACACCGATTACAATCAGACGTTAAAGAAAATCGTCCTGGGGCCGGACAGCGCCGTGTATTATCTAAGCAAGGCAAAGATCTATCAAAGAGCGACGAAGACGACCGTGGGACAGGCTTATTTCGATTCCGCCCGAGCAGTCTCCGGGAGGCTGGTCGCGTCTCAGCCTGGAGATCCGAGCTTCCACAGCCAGCTTGGCCTGGCCTGCGCCGGACTCGGCCTCAAGGGTGAGGCGATCGCCGCCGGCAAAAAGGCCATGGAACTACTGCCGTATGAAATGGACGCCTATAATGCCCAATTCATGGCCGCCAACCTCGCGGAAATTTACGTGCTGGTAGGCGAATACGATCCGGCCATCGATCTGCTGAAAGAGTTGTTGAAACGGCCGGGGTTCGCCTCGGCCGCGTATATAAGGTCCGATCCGATATGGGCGCCGCTTTGGACAAACCGTCGTTTCCCCGAAATCGACAGGGCGAGCCGTTGAACAGGTATCTATAAATTTTCCAAATCGATTTCGTATCGCGAAATTTTATTCTTCAGGCCTTTCCTGGTGAGGCCCAGCGTGCCGGCCGTTCGTAAAATATTCCCCCTGGTCTGTTTGAGAGCCGAGACGATCATGTCGCGCTCGACACGCTCGACCACTTTTTGAAGCTGGCCGTGCGGGAGCCGCTGAACATCGGCTGCGCCCGATGATGCGACCAACTCGGGCGAGAGGTGGTTGATATCGATCTCACATGATGTGTCGCAGATTACCGAGGCCCTTTCGAGTTCGTTCTCCAATTGCCTGACATTCCCCGGCCAGCCGTAGCCGCGCAAAATATCCAGAGCCGCGGGTGAGATTGAAAGCTGTTCCATTCCTCGTCTATGCCTGATCTTTTGCAGGAAATGCTCGATCAAGAGCGGAATGTCGTCTTTCCTGTCACGAAGAGGCGGCATCTGCACTGTTAAGGCGCTCAGCCTGTAGAACAAGTCTTCTCTGAAATTGCCCTCCTTGATCTCTTTCTGGAGATCCTTGTTGGTGGCCGAGAGGACCCGCACGTTGACATTTTCGGTTTTCGAGGCGCCCACCGGCCGGATCTCGCCGTTCTGAATAACCCGCAGAATCGCGGCCTGTATCGAAAGGGGGGCATCACCGATCTCATCGAGAAAGATGGTGCCGCCGTCCGCCTCTTTGAATAACCCGATCTTATCTCTGATGGCCCCGGTGAAAGAGCCTTTGACATGGCCGAAAAGCTCTGATTCGAGAAGCGTTTCGGTCTTGACTCCGCAATTTTTCACCACGAACGGTCCGCTTTTCCGCGCGCTGGCGAAATGAGTGGCCCGGGCAATCAATTCCTTGCCGGTGCCTGTTTCACCGGTAATCAGAACGGCGGCGTCACTGGTGGAAAATTTCGAGGCCAGGGTCAGGGCGTTTTTCAAGGCTGGTGATTTGCCGATAATATTTTCGAACGAGTACCCGGCGCCAACCTCTCGTCGAAGCCTCTGGTTTTCCTCTCTTAGCTTGATCCTGGAGACCTCCAACAGCTCATTTTTGCGAGACAGCTCCTCGATCAGTTTGGCGCTGAAAAGAATCTGCGCCGACTGCGACGCCAATATCCCCGCCAGACGGCAGAGGTCATCGTCAAACGGCCCTTTCTGCGCCGACCGAACCAGCGTCATGATTCCCAGTGTCTCATCGCGGACAATCATCGGTATGCCAAGCAGCGACTTGATACGCCCACCCTCGGAAGTAAGGCCCCTGAACCGCTCGTCGCAATCGAGATCGTCGATCTTCAAAATGCGCTTGTTCTTGAGTATCCAGCCGGAGATAAGGCGGCTTACTTTGTAAGGGAGATTTGGCTCCTGGCTCTTGCTGTTTCGCGCCACGGTTTGGAGTTCCTCACCCCTGGTCGGTTCCACCAGGCTTATGATCCCCTGGTCGGCGCCGGTGATAGCGATCGTCTCGGCGATCACGGTTGACATGATATGGTTGGTCTCGCGGAGCTGACAAATCTTGTTAAGCAGGTTATTGATGGCCCGCAACTCATCTAATAATTTTTGAAGGGCGTTTATATCGTCAGTCGGCATCGGTCTTGCCTCCAGGCTTTAGGCTGAGTGACAATATCTTAATATAATGCCTTGCCCGTCTATGTGTCGAGAGAATTACGGCCGGCCTTTCAAAACACCTGCCCGAAATTGAAGAATATCCTGGCGCCCTCGACACTTCTGCCTATGTCCAGCCGCGCCACGAAATTTGCCAGGCGATACCGCAGGCCCAGCCCCCAGTTGTCATGCCAGTCGCCAAGGCCAAACTTACTGAGGGCCGGCCAGACACGGCCGGAATCGATGAAGATCACGCCCCCCAATCTCGAATAGATCGGGAAACGATATTCAACAGACGCCAGCGTCATGGCGCGATCGAGAAATCGCCCGGCCTTATAACCCCGCGCCGTCCAACCATCGCCGATCTTCGATAACTCCTGGAACGGCGTCCCCGATGACACCTCTTGTATCCACAGACGCGACGCCAGTACCCCTGCTTTGCGCGATAGGCTCCTGTAGCAGGCAAGCTCCAGGCGGATTTTCCGGAAGCCCCAATCGAATCCGGCGAACTTCATCGCCCGTTCCGCGACAAGTTCCGTTTTCAGCCCGCGGGTGGGGCTGATCACGTCATCGCGCGAATCGAATTTGAGCCGGATACCAGGCGCTAAAACCTGCGATTCGCCGGTTCCCGGCGCTGAGGCAATACCTGTCGGCCAATCAATGCCATATCCGTAGACACTGTAATGTATGAGGCGCAACGAGATCGCGCCGGCGAGCCTACCGGCTATGCTGCGCTCCAGGGCAGCTCTGCCCTCGACCGATTCCCTCGGGAATCGAAGGTCGTTATCCGGCGTCTCATTTCCGATTCCGAAATAATTACTCTTGAGATATTTGTTGTATTCAACGGATATATCGATGGCCGCATTATATGACGTATTGTGTCTCAAGGCGATATCGGGCCGCGAGTAGGCGAAACGATACCATTGCTCGCCCAGCGTGCTGCCGAAAAGTATCCAATCGTACGATTTTCGGGTGCGTATCTGCTTTAATACAGCCTTTACCCCGAAACCAAAACCGATATCGGAATCGTACATTGCTATCGGCAGTATGCTGGTCGAAATAGTCTTTCCGGTTTGAGATGAATCGTTTGCTTGCGGCGAATCGGCAAAAGCAGGCTCGTAATAAATAGCAATAGCTATAAATTGGGCCACCATAAGTAAGTAGCGGCGACAAGCCCAGACCATCATACTTAAGATATACCATGATCAGGTTGCGTGTCATCGGCTTTTTTGCCGCCCTGGGTCATGCCGGCCGTTCTCCCGGGTGAATGGGGGCACAAAGCCGTATATCGAAAGGCTACCCGAAATTGCTCAAAATACGTATGAAATGACATATGGCCGGTTGCAAAAGGAAATGATAAGGCCGGACAATCTTCCAAACACTGGGCCGGCCTATTCAGTATCTTTTTTAATTTGGTCGTTCTGTTCCGGGGCCAGATTTCATTATCGGCGCGATGTCCGGCATGGTTGCGCGAGACGGCGGGCAGTCGGCGCACGTTCGCGGAGCCGCGCCAAATCCCTTCAGATAGGCCACGCAGTATGTAACATCTATGCCGCTGAATTGGCAATTGCCGTTGGCATCGGCGGCAGCGTATAGCAACCCGTGCGGCGGGCAATCGCATGAGTCCGGAGGCGCGGCGCCCGAACCCCTGAGGTAGCTCACGCAGTAGGTGACATCGATACCGTCGAAGGTGTCATTGCCGTTGGCATCGCCGGCGATATATTGGCAGCCGCCGATCACCTCGATTGTCACGGGGATTGAGCCGCTTGGGTGATGCGTATCATTGGAGGTGTAGTTGATCGCGGCCGCATGAGTGCCCGGCTCCAAATCCGCAGAATTCATGGTAACCATTAAGTCCAGGCTGTCGGACGGCGGGATAGTGTTTAAGCCTTCAAAACAGGTAACCCAATCCTGGGAGGCTTGAAACGTTACAAGTAAATCAGCGTTTCCAATATTCCTTACGGTAAGGATTCTCTGGCAGGCATCTCCCCGCACAAGGGTATCGATAAAGCCCGCCGGCGAAAGGGCGATTTCGGCATCATATGCCAGGGTTTGCAGGTATCCCTCGATAACGATGTCATCGATATTCCAGCCGCAATATTGCCAGGCGCCATCGGTCGCGCCGATTCCGAACCTTATCTTGAAATTGGCGTTGGAGTCGGCGATAGCGCTCGGGTCGTATTCCTGCAGACTCCAGAAGCTTTCATCGATAGTGGTCGCGGAGTTCGAGAATAGCGCCACCCATGACGATCCATTGAATCCCTGCAGGTAGGCGTGGTCATACGTATTCCTCTCGACTCCGAGCCAGCGGTAAAATGACATCCTGACGCCGACATGTTGCGAGCAATCGATTGTGGGCGATGTCACCCAGTTGGTGGCGGACAGGCTGGCGGAATAGTCGCCGCCGGCTCCCGATGTTAGATCGTTGCCCAATACCTGGTCATCCGAGGAGGGGCTATGATCTGACCCCGGGTCGGGGCCGCCGTAACCATCGTTGCCGGTGCCGCCGTTGGCCGGCCCGATAGCCCATTCACCATTGCCGCCCAGACCGGTCCATCCCAGGTTGGCGGAGAAATCATCAGAATAGATGGCGGACCTGGCCCCCACTATAATGTCAAATGATGCCGCGGCGGAAAATCCTCTTTCGCCTATGATATCGAGATCGAAAGAGACGCTGCGACCGGCCGGACAGGAGAAGCCGGCATCAACTGTGAAGGGGTCGCCGGGGTTGTCGGCGGTGCCGCCTGCCGGCAATTCGCCGAAATAGCCATGGTTGTCGCCTATGGAAATATATGGGTCCGCGGAGGACAGGAAGGCGACAATGCTGTCGGCGTCGCCCGACGCGCCATTGCCAAGCGTGACTGTGAAATTCGCCGTTTCACCGGGATCGAGGACCCCATCGCCGTCACCGAGAGCATCGTTAATCGAAACGGACATAAATGTCGGCGCGGGGGCATGGGCGACAAGCGAGAAATCGCTTTCCCAGGAATTACCGCCGGCCGCCTGAATGTCCAGGTGAAATACAATCGGGTGATTATCGGGCACATCGGATGAGATATTGACCGCGAAACCGCCGGCCCGATAGGCGCTTCCGTTGTTCCCCGGTATGGTGCCATAGAATTCCGAGGCGTCGGTAATTGTGGCATATGTATCGGTGGTCGAAAGCGTCGCGGCAGTGCTCACGGAGGTATCGGGACCGACATTCAAGAGGCTGACGCCAAGGAGAAGATTCTCACCGAAATCAGCCAGCCCGTTGTTGTTGCCGCTGACATCGGCCACAACACTGCTATCATAAACAACATAGGGTCCTGACGGCGCTATTACCATGACTGAATCGATAAACGGCAACAGGTTGAGCCCCGTTACGGTAAGCGTCAATTCCTCCCCCACCGGCAGGGCGCCGCTTAATGAAATGGAGGCTCCTCCGCCAGTATTGGTGAATGCCGAGCCGTAAATGATTCCATTGCCGTAGAGCGCGCAACGAGCCCGGGCCACCCCCACCTGAACATCGAACGAGGTGGCGTTGAAAAGTATCGTTGACGGATGAGTGACCGACGGCAGCGACGGATCGTCGGTGCGCACGAGCAACGAGGGGTCGCCGAATATGTGCCAGGTATTGAACATGTCGACGCCGTCGCTCCCGTTAAGCTCGATCATCCTGCAAGAGCTGTTAAAACAAATCCCGCCGAATGTTGTCTTGGACTCGGCCCGCAGGAGATCGACAGCCTCGTCCTGCGCATCCATCGGAGGATTCCACGACTGATTTATCGACGACATATACGTGGCCACGGCCCCGATTGGATTTCCGCCGCTGGTGGCCCGCAGCCAGGCCTCGGCGAAACATGTTCCGTAATTAAATTCCCCGTTAACGCAGGCCACGCTGTAAATAAATGGGAGTTTGCCGGCGTTGTTCAGGGCATTGACATTGCTGTTTGAAAATCCGGTAGTCCCCCAGCTCGTGGAGCTTCCGTGGCCGGTATAATTCACCAATCCCCGGCCGGCATTGAGGGCATTCGTTACCTGCGCGGCCGTGGCCCCGGGATCATAAATCTGGTCCACGGTGGTATAATTGTATGCCAGGAGATCAATTCGAATGAGGTTCATATGCTGGTAATCGTATTCGCCGCCGTTGTGCCCCGGCCCCTCATCGGAGGCGATACCCGAGGCTCGATGAAACCAGTCGGCGCCTGACGGATTTCTTTCGTAGGTTATGGTCCGCAGGACCTGTGTTTGCACGTGCCCAACGTTCTCGGCCGAAAAGCGCCCCACGAAAATATCGGGGTAGTTATCCGTGCCGGCGACTTTGGCATAACTGGGGTCGGAGGCCCCGCCGGAGGCGTTGTACGTGGCCACCTGGGCGACATCGCCGACCAGCAAAACATGGGCAAGGTCGGTGCTATCGAAAAAGGCATGAATATAGTTCTTGATCTGGGTGCCGGTGTTTCCTATCGAGGATACGCTGACGATTGTGGTTTTTATTCCCTGTTGGCGTTTCCACTCGACCAGTGGCGCCATATCGACGATAAACCCGGCATACGAAATGATAAGCATGTCGCCGACTTCCAGCACCGGCGTATACAGCGCCGCCCCGGCTTCGTAATTGAGGAATCTCCGGCTGTAGAGCAGTTCGAAATCGGGGTCGACGATCTCAAACGGCCTCCGCCGCTCGAGCACGTTGACATTATCCCGGCCCTCTCTGGTTATCTCAACCGTGATCGATTCGTAGACACGCAATGTCCGGCTGGCGGGATTATATTGAAAAGGATATATTTCCACAACCGTGCCGCGGTAATCGCGCAATATGAACGGCT
>MEWP01000100.1:11758-13766 GCA_001775395.1 candidate division Zixibacteria bacterium RBG_16_53_22
GGTCGGATACCATTCGGCGCCGTCATAAACGCTTCCGAAAACATATGGGACCGTATCCGGGTCGACTGTTCTGAGGAGGTTGCCCTTGGACGGGGCAACCGGCGTCTTGGCGAAATCGCGGAAACTGCTGAAAAGCACCCGCCATGTCATCCTGGCATCATCCGGTATTATGATGCTGCGGCAGACCCGCGGCAGTCCAGGCTCACCGGCGATTAGCAGGTTGCTTTCGTCGCCGCATTCGATAGTGAAATAGGGCTCCTGGTTGATCCTGACTTCGTTTTTTTCGAAAGCGCTAATGTCACAACGAATCACGGTGCGCTCGATATCGGATTCCAGAACCGTGACACTAACATCGTCGGGTGAATTCGATAACCGCACTTTTTCGGCGTTACCGCTTACCGCGGAAAGAAATATAACGGCAGCCATGGGAAATAGCGCTCTTCTCATACCCGAGACATCCTTTCGGCGAAAGCCCCAATCACCTTTTGTGAAGTTCAACTGCCTGTGGCGGACCTAACTGCAGAGCCCCAATACCCTCTTAAGATAAGCCAAAGGGCAAAATTAGTCTACAAAAAATAGCGGTGAGAATGGCCGCCGATGGCAATTCCTTGTCTCCAGATGTAATAGCGCCCTGCCGCCCCATAAATCGCTTGACAGCGGATTAAAATGGATTAAATTTTCAATAAACTGCATAAACCCCTGGTCCTCGGAGGTGAATTATGTTTAGTAAAACATGTTTTATGGTTTTGGCGTTGATGTCGCTTTATGCCGCGGCCTTTTCCGGCTCAATTGCGTTGCCGGGAGATTTCCTTCCCTTGACCACCGACATCATCGTGCTTGACGGTTCCGCCAGCGAGAGAGACATCCATTTCCGAATCGAACCTTACCTCGGAAACGATTTCCGTTTCGACTTGCGCTGCCTCAATCTCGATACCCTCAATTGGCAGTTCGGAGATACGGTCTCGGATGGTTCGTTTGGCCTGCTCGTGAACCAAACATATGTCGGGGGCGCCTCCGGTATCAGGGAGCCTTACTTTACCAGCCGCGAATGGGCTCTTCCGCCGGATGTCATAGCCGAAAGCCTCGTGATAAGCATAGCGCTGGGGGTTGGTTCCGACCCGGTGACTATTTATAAGCCGCAACTGCTGGTAATAGATAGCATCGCCCCGGGACCGGTGGCAGACCTTGCCGCCACCGACACGTTCAACAGTATTTTCCTGACATGGACAGCGCCGGGTGATGACGGCCCCTTTCGCCGGGCAACCGCCTACGAGATAAGATATTCCAACTTGCCTGTCGAGGGTGATACGAGCGCCTGGTGGCAGAACGGGATACCCGCGCCCGACTGTCCGGTTCCATCATTGCCGGGGACAATCGATTCGCTAAGGATTTACGGCCTGGATACCAACACCACCTATTACATGGTTCTGGTTACGATTGATGAGCTTGCCAACCGTTCCGGATATTCGAACGTGGCTATGGCCACAACCTCGGATCAGCCGGCTAACTATTGCCTGCGCTATGATGGCGAACAGTATGCCGGGGTGCCGTTCGATTTCCACCTTAACACCGGAAATCAAGTCACTATCGAGGCCTGGTTTTACCTCGACGATGCTTACAATTGGAATCATGCCTCAATTCTGGATAAGCCGGTTCCGGGGTATTATCCGCCATTCTACCAGTACAATATGGGACCGGCTAATCACACCGACTTTTACGCCCACGTGGCGATCGACGGCCAATATGATCCCTTTGAGCTTTACAATGTGGTTCAAACCAACACCTGGACTCACGCCGCGGTCACCTACGATGGAATCAATCGATTCGTGTATCTCAACGGAGCGATGATCGATAGCGTCTACGACCCCGGGCAGTTAGACAGTTATGATACCGGTATCAGGATTGGCGCCTTGAGTACATTTGAGGTTTGGTATTTCAAAGGGTATATCGATGAGATCAGGATATGGAGCGTTGCCAGAACCCAGGCCGAGATTAATCTGTATATGCA
>MEWP01000101.1 GCA_001775395.1 candidate division Zixibacteria bacterium RBG_16_53_22
GCTGATCGCTTGTCCGAGACGGAGGCCAAAACCCTTTCCCTAGACTTTTTCTACATTCACGCTCACAAGATCAAGAGCATCAGATGCCAATGCTCTCATTGCGGGACTTTCGTTCCGACAGATACGATCGTCTGCGATCATTGCGGGGCTGATCTGAGATGAATGATATGAAAGCGATGCCGAGGAGGCTGACCGCGATGGGTGAGATTGAAGTTCGACTTATTGATCCATACTGGCGACGAATACTGAATCTGCTGAATGAGGAACTCGATGTCTGGGATAAGGAGAGTATCGATTACAGTCAAGTGTATGATATCATCGTGCGAATCGAAATGCAGACAGGCATTCGTAAGAAGCCCCGCCCGGAGGTCGAGAAGAGATGACGGGTGGAGCTCGGTTCGTCACGGCCGAGCGGTATGCGTGGCTTGAAGTGGATTCCAAAACGCGGATGCCATCGCCTGGTCTAACGGGGGTGTTTTATCTCCCATGAACTGCCCAAAGTGCGGGAGCGAGATGGAACACAATTGTTGGCTTGATGACGAAGGAAACGAAACTGCAGCTGGCGATTGGTCGTTGTTCGTCTGCAAATGCGGTCACAAGGAGAAGGTAGGCGATGTTCGAGACTGAATGCAAGGGATGTTCGCGTAGCCGCCGGTGTGGCTATTTCCTCTATTGTCAGGTCTCGAGCAAGCCGGCCAAGAGGAGATGCTATCTATTCGACGGGCCTAGAGAATCTCAAGTACCGCTGGAGATGTTCGGATGATCTGCCCGATCTGCCGGTCTTTGATGATCACCGAGGCCGCCGCCGCCAAGAATGAGATTCTATGGCATCATTGTCCGAGATGCGAGCTTGATCTGATCAGGAAACACGGCCGGACCGCTTGGCCGCGAAACCTCAAGGCGTACTTAAAGACCGCTCAATCGGGTTTAAGTACCAATTTCCCCGGGCGGCCCAGGCCGCGCTGATCATGGACATCTGGACAGGAGAAACGGCAACAATTAGGTAGATTGTTGTCATTTATGGCCTTGCGTCGATTAGACGCGATTCTAGGGGGGGTTCGTCTTGGGGGTATCCTAGCCTCCGCCGGCCGCCAATCCGATGACGAACAGGCCAAAGAACAACACCATGAGCCAAATCCCGTTGGCCCCCGCAAGCAGCCCCTCCTCGCCGTTCTTGTATCCGAGATAGGCGAGCGTCGGCGTGGCGATCATGCCGAAGAACCCGAGGATGCCGAACATGGTCATTATCCCCTGGTCCGAGACCCAATGGATGATCAACCGGGCCTCGCCTTGCTCCTCGGGCGGGATGTAATCGATGTCGCTGACGATGACGGCGGCCTGAGAGATCGTCAAGTTGCCCTCGCCTGAGATGAATAGCTTTAGATCGACAAGCTCGCTAAAGGTCCAAGGCTTGCCAGTCCCGGGGTTGACGGGGAATGAAAAGGTCATGTTGTGATAGCCGGTGTAGGTCGTGGCCTCTTGCTCCTCGATCGGATAGTAGCCGGAGGTCAGGCCGACCCGGATGCTCCGATCGCTCGCGTAGAATTCGCTCGACTTCGCCATGACCCAAAGAGTCAGGTTGAACGAGCCGTCGATGCCTAGCGTCTCGCTCGGGTCGGTCATCGTGAACGATACAGAGTAGCCCGAGAGGGTCGCCGAGATATAGCTGGTGTCATTGTCCGAGTACCAGGTCGTCTCGTCGATCGCGGCATAGGCCGCTCCGGCCGGATGAATGAACCAAGTATCCGGCGTCTCGATGCCGCCGTCCGGTCTTAGGATTTCGTTGGCGACGGGGCCGGGCGGCGGACCGGTCGTCGGGACAAGGGTCGCCCAGATCGTAGTTATCCGAACCGGTGTCGGCGATTCGTCTTGGTTGTAGTCGAGCCAAATCCCCCAATCGCCGGCGAAGTCTGAGGCTTGCCAAGGCAAGCCGGTCAAGGGCGATTCGTTGAGCGTCCCGTACCAATTCGGGCCGAGATTGCCAGTCGGGTTGATCGTCGTGTGGACCGAGGCATAACTGTCCGATTGATGATAATAGGGGTAAGCGGTCTCGTGGATGCCGTTGCCGATGAATGTCAGGGCCATCTGATAGCTGAAATCCCAATCGAGTTCGGAGGTCGTTGAAATCCATAGCTCCAGCTTGTAGTAGCCCGTCATGTTGGCCGGGGGCATCTCCATCGAGACATAGATGTAGTACCAGCCGTCAACGGCGTCGTCTAAGTATACCTCGTTAGGATAGGTGTTGCCGGGATACTTGAGGAATCCCCAAGCTGGACACCGACTCGCCCCGCCCGCCGAGGATTGCCAACCGTCGTAGCCGCTTGTCGGATAGATCGGCTTGAAGCCTTGATATTGGACGTCGATCGACAAGTTGCCGTCGACATCGAGGAAGATCGCCTGCGGGGCATCGGGATGATATGTCCCGGAGATCGGTCGGCTCCCCCAACCATAGGCCGATGCTTGCTCGGCCGGGACGAGGACGGCCAATAGTCCGATGGTCAACATCAAGCCCAAGCTGATCACGATGATCGGTCTCATGTTATCCTCCCGAGATGAACGGGACGACCCTTGAAAAGATCGTGAACACCATAAACCCGAGAGCCGCCCAGATCGGTACGGCCAACAAGAGATTCACGACTCGGTTAACATCAGGGAGCTGGAGCGTCAATATCTGGCCCAAGATCGTCCACATGGAGGACGACATACGATCGCTGTCGCTTACCTCGGTATTGAAGGCAATCGCAATGTTGTAATTCCCGAACCACACGGCATTGATGTGATCGGCGGGATTGCTGTTGTTGGTCGCCGTTTCGAGGATGACGGTGAAATTGGTCTTGAAAACCGAGAAATAGGAATAGCTGACATTGTTCTGGATGAAGTTGGCCATCAGTGCCTCGAAAGGGATGGCGACATATCGATCTCCGGCGAACCAGCCCGAGTCTCGCTTCGCATGGATATACACGAAATCGTCATATTTCTTGTCCTCGTCGCCATGCGTGAACGGCTTTGTTACCGAGCAATTCCTGACCAGGCGGACCGAGATATATTCCCAATCGGTGTAGATGAAATTCAGCTCTCGGCTGGCATTGTCCGTGTACGGATTCTCCGTATGATTGTAGGCCGTTACTGTGTATCCGCCGGTCGGTTCGAGATTGGCATATGCGACGCCGCCGATAAGCTCCCAACCTTCCGGCTGGTCCCATCTACCGGTCGGGGCGTTCCGGGCGATCGCGGAAGCGATGGCCGTCGAGAGGACGATTATGGCGATCAGCATTGAGGCCGCCATGACGAATAGCGGGAGCAGGGCCTCGTCGCCGTCTTGGTCGGCTCTAAGCGCGTGTCTCGTGTCGATCACTTCCAAATGCCTTTCATCGTCAGGCCGAAGTAGATGGCCGTAACGATGCCCGTGAAGATCAGGACGAGCTGGTCGAGCCAAGTCATCACGGTGAGGAGAATCATCAACGAGATCACGGTGATCACCATGCCGATGACAGGCATCCGGGCGACGGCGAGGACCAAGACGACCGCCATGATCATGCCCATCGACAAGATCATCCCGGCCAGGTTGGTCGAGATGTCGAGGGCGGCGGCGAGATCGTTCGGGAGATCTGTCACGACACTAGCGCGGGCCGTTTGAGATGCCAGGAATAGCATGGCGAAGATCGCGCCCACGATGGACAGGCTAATACCGAATCCGATCGCCCGAGTCTTTTCGCTCAAAGTATTCCACCGCCGTCATCAAGAGGAGCATTGTCCCCATACCTATTGATAATATCGCAAAGCCGACATGGACGCTGGTGAAAAAGAACACGCCGCCGAATATCCAGATGAGGCCCGCGACTAGAGAGAACGGAGGCTTCTTAGAAGCCATCCCGATGACAGTGAACGAGATGCCGAGGGCCAGGGTCAGGATGATGCCGAGCCAGAGATAGTCCGTACTCGTCTCCTCAAGTATCGCAAATGTATGGCTCGACCAATGACCGGCATAAACGAAAGATACCTGCCCGGAGCCAGGGATGGACGTGGCGTATTCGACGCCATCGATTTCGACGACATACCCTGAACCGACATCGAGACCGGTGACAGTGTAACCGACCGTTGCCAATGCCGCCGTGCATGACGCATTCCATTCAATGCGAGAATGCGTAAATGCCGAGAGATCGTTAGTCAAGAATCCGGCAGAAGTCGACGATTTGATTTCGAGCCAGTTATTCAAAAGGATGGAATCGGACATCAGTTCGATGCTCGACATCGACTCGTTCTCGGCAAAAGTATAGTTGATGCCGTCTCCCTGACGGAAGATGACCGAATCGCTCACCGCGATCTTGCCGTCCTCGCCATCGAGTTCGGCCGAAACGGTCATCGAGAGATAGCCCATGAAACAGAGCAAGAAAACGAAAACGACAATCAGGTTCTTGAACTCCATCTCAATAATCACCCAGATATTTGAAAGAAATGTCTGACACCCAGAATAGAGCATTGCCAGCATCGGTCGTCTTTACACCCATGACAAGATAATTCGTTGCAGCCATCTCTCCGGTTGGCAGATTCGTCGTCTGCAAATACGCCGGATCGCCATCAATAAAATACATGAACATCTGGCCCGGGATGTATAGGACATCAATCCTCATGTTCGAATTGAGCGTACCAATCGAATTCGACAGCGTTCTAGTAATCCCATCATGTATTTCGGCACGGATGTCATAGCCAGATACATTCAATCCGAAGCCTTTATTAGTCAAATCTCCGAGACTGTTGGCCGTTTTGATTTGAACATAAGCCAATGGAGAGGCTCCAGCCAATTCCCTACCAATATCGAAAGTCAGCATGAATGGTCTAGTGTAATAGAAATAGTTAACATTCTGATTCAAACCCTCGGCCTGGCATACACCGAAAAGATATCTATAATATCGTGCCGAGGATGAAGCCGAAGCCCCCGTGTACATCCGAGATGTCGTCAGGAAACTGTCGACGACTCCAGAGCCCGTGACGGTTGAAGTCATCCGATCGCTCGTCATCTGATATGAGGTGGTCCGCGAGCTACTGAATATACCCCATTCATCGGATAATTCGTTGATCCTCAAAAGCTCAGAGCATGAGTCGATATTGGCAAAGCCCATCCTAGCTGTGCCGAATGTGCCTCTGAAAGTGATTCCGGCCAAGTAGACATCCGTGCCATCGAATGTCGTCCCATTGGCATCAAAATAAACACCATATCTGCTCGATGTCGCAACATCATAGCCGCCCATGTATGGAATATTAGAAATGGAAATTGAGGTGGGCGGGAGTACACCGTTGCTCGTTATCTGGATGTCGTCATAAGCATTGAGCGTGGGCGTTTTTCCGCCAGCATCCGCAAATCTAGTCCCTACGATTACGAGAGAACCAGCTTTCGACAGAAGATTGTGTTTGGCATTCTTGGCGATTTTTCCGCCATATATTTCCCACGCTCCACCTTGAAGTTCGACGCCTACATCATTTTCGACGAAATGACTGTTGATGAGTTTTGCTGAATGACCAGGACTTACATCGATTAATCCCTTGCCAGTATTCGATTCCACGATCATATTGACAAAATAATGGTCCCATCCGGCATTAATCTCGATTGCAGGTCCCCCCGAATGCAGGATATAGACATTGGATACCCTTGTATCCTGGCAATTGGCCTTGAGATTGAGGGCAGGGACGGAAGTTGAGACATCATTACCTTGAATCGTCAAATCACTGATCGATGAAAACGGTTGCTGATTGGATACTAGATCGAGAGAGATGCCAACATCAGTCTGCCCAGGCGCGAAAACTATTTTCGTTGCATAGATTCCAGCTCCATGAAGATAGAGCAATCTGTCAACCACGAGCAGCGAGTCTATCATAAAGGTCCCTGACGCGAGCGCAATTGAACCACCAGTATCCGGGATAGCTTCGATGACATTTTCCAGAACAGATGACGCATTGATTGAGGAATATTGAATCGCTCCTGTTGTGCCATTCTTAGCGTAGTATATTGATTCGCTGTTGAAAATGAGAAAATCCGTTTGAGTGGTCATGGATCCAGGTTCAATGACCGTTGGGAATCCCGACGGAGTCTGAGCTGAGATCGCCACGCCGACGATGACCCCGATGAGCATGACCGAGATGAAGGCCACACCAAGAACATAGAATCGTCTGATCTTCGGGCTGACGCTCGACATCGAACCGTCCGACAAGTCGGTCATGCAACGAGATAACGGGAATGGCGAATAAAAGGATTTGCAGACGAGAGGTTTGGAGCGGCGACGGGGAGAACGACCTGACCGCCGCCGCCCGGGACTCGACTAGGTCGAGTCCTTGATCGCCACGATCGCGACACCGATCACGACCAGCAAGATCGCCAGCCAATAGAACAGTGGTATCATGGAGACTAGGTCCGCCTCGCTCGCGCCGACATAGTTCTCGCTCGACTCGTTGGTAAGGTCAGCGACCCGGTCGCCAACGAGAGGGTAGACTACGGCGGCAATCAGGACGAAGATGACCATGCCCAGGAGAACAGCCGTGTTGACCGCTCCCGAGTTGTCCTTTCTCATGCCGAACATCTGTGAGACACCTCCGAGATCGGTAACGACA
>MEWP01000102.1 GCA_001775395.1 candidate division Zixibacteria bacterium RBG_16_53_22
TGTGATACAGACCATGACCTCCGACCGTCCAAGTTCTCTCGATATTGTCGAATCCGCGCCGGCCGGTGTAACAAGAGTATCGACTGCGAACGTGAAACTCCTGTCGGGCTTCCATCCCGCCGATTTCATTGATCCGCCTGCCACATTGGATGTCGGAGGGCCGGACGATTTCGGTCACATCTGGATCGACTCCGATGAGCCTGACGGCCCCAACTATTATTGGCTCGATATCACCACTGTGGGAACCGAGGTTACATGGGACCACGGAAATTCTGATGACGGCCACACGGAGCCAATCCCGATGGGCATGGTTTTCAGCTACTATGGCGCAAATTACGATAGCATTGTCATTTCAAGTAATGGTTGGGTGTCTTTCATGCGGGCGCCTGACTATGCCCTGGCTTTCGTTGAAAACAATCCCCTGCCCGCCGTCAATGAGCTTCTCACCACCCTGGCGGTTGACTGGGATAATCTCGACGGTGGGATTTCGGGCCATTGCTATTATTATCATGATGAGGCCGGCAACTCATTTGTCGTCTCCTGGGTCAACTGGTCGCATAAACCGGCGCCCACCAATCAGCACAGTTTCCAGCTTATCCTCAATGCCACCGACGGCACGGTGCTATTCCAGTACGGAAGCGGCACTTATCAGGACGATATCACCATCGGGATCGAAAACGAGGCCGGCGACGACGGCCTGATGGTCACTTTCAATCAGCCTTATGTTCATAGTGACCTGGCCATTCTGTTTTCACCGCCCATCTTCTGGCTGTCGACCGACTTGGCAAATGGCGTCCTTCCCCCATTGAGCGGCCCAATACCGTTCAACATATTCATGTATGCCCGTGATCTCCCTACCGGCACATATAATGGGGCGATAATTCTGACAAGCAATGATGTCGACCAGCCGGTCGGCCTTATCAACGTGCAATTTGAAATCGAAGGAGTTTGCGCTTATATTCCTGGCGATGTCAACAGCTCCGGGGCGCCCAATGGCATTGATGTCACCTTCATGGTTAACTACTTCAAAGGTGGTGACCCCCCGCACGAGGAATGCCTGCCCTGTTCCTCGTTCGGGGTCAACATGCTGTACCCGCAGGGCGATGTCAACGGCAATTGCGCCTGGAACGGTATCGACGTCACCTACTTCGTGGCCTATCTCAAGGGAATCGGACAGCCGATTCGGTATTGCGATAACTGCGCCCCGGCAGGCGGGGGCGGCCTTATCGAGCGCGATCCCGTCATCCCATCGTTGGTTCCCGCTATCATTCGAAGGAATAACCCTTCAAGAATGCAGGCACGGTAGCTAAAATCCCGCTAATATCAGGAAATGAAGGGGCTCGGCAATTTCCGAACCCCTTCTATTTTCAATTCTCCGGGAAATTTTAATTTATTGCATTTGGCCTGTCTCATGATATATTTATCATGCTTGAGATGCGGGTTCAATTTGCTGATTCTTCTTTTGACGTTGCTTCTCTTGTGAGATACCTGAGGGTTTCTGAGTCAAACTTTGGAGGTCGTATGCGGATTGCTGCTTTGCTGGTCGTGACTTTGTTTGTCCCGCTGGCATATGTTTATGCTGCTGCCGAGAGGATCATATTGGGGGACGTCGACATCAATTCGGCGCCCATCGAGAAATTAAATTCGAGCCGCGCCCTGACCGAGCTCGGGTTCAGGATGGCCGGTATCGAGGTCACGCCGACTGTGGCCGTCAATGGCCAGAGCTTTCAATCGGTCGCACCATTGACTTCGATCCCCGAGCAATTCGGCGAAACCGGCGAAGATGGCCTGCCGGAGCTGCCCCTCTATTCGCAACTCGTGGCTATACCTGACGAAGCCGCTGTCGTGCTGGAAATAATCTCGGCCGAGTTTGAGACTCTCGGGGGATATGATATCATGCCCAGCCAGCCGTCAACCATTGAGGGTTCAAGCGAAATACCGGCTTTCACCAGGAACGAGGAATTCTATAAGCAGGACGCATTCTATCCGCCGGAGCCGGTCACGCTGGGCGAGCCGGCCATATGCCGCGACCTGAGGATGATCCAGACCGTGATTTATCCGGTGCAATACAACCCTGCCACCAGGCAATTGCGCGTCTTCACCCATATTGATTACAGGCTTTCATACGAGGGGATCGACATGAGCAACGCCAAGGTGCGCAAGAATGGTCATATTTCGGAAACATTTCTGCCGGTCTACCGCGCCCTCGTTCCCAATGCCGATGAGATGCTGGCCGACTATCAACCGATCAGGGGCGGGTATCTCATTATCACCCCTAATGCATTCGCCGATACGATCAAAGTTCTGGAGCGATGGAAGCATCTGAAAGGATATTATACGCAAATCACCCAAGCTACCGATATTGATCCCGATGGGATCCTCGCGCCTGAACAGGTTTTTGCTTATATTCAAAATGCTTACCTTAATTGGGAGTATCCGCCAGAATTCGTCTGCTTAGTGGGAGACGAGGATTTACAGATACCGGATTATATATTCAACAATAATTATGCATCTGACCATCGTTATTCATGCGTCGATGGCTCTGATTATATTTCTGACATCATGGTAACCCGGATGTCAGTATCCAGCGCCATTAGTGAATTGCAGGTCGCCATGTACAAGGCAATTAAATACGAAACCGATCCTTATATGGGCGATCCCAATTACTGGACCCGTGGCCTCTCAGTTGCTGGAAACGTCACATCGGGTGGAGCTCCGACGGTTTCGCCCAGGCTGGTTACGCTATGGGTTCGTCAACAATTGCTCGAACACGGATTTTCCCAGGTTGATACGTCTTTTCGCTGGGGAAGCGGGTCTGACCCCTTGCTTCCAGGATATTTTAATAATGGCGTATCCATCATTAGCTATCGAGGTTGGGCGAGTTCATCAGGCTGGTATGTGCCATCTTTCGATATAAGTAATTTGAACTCGCTTCAAGCAAATAACAAAATGGGTATCATGGCTTCCCTGGTCTGCGGTACCGGTGATTTCGATGATCCAACCTATAATCCATGCTTTGGCGAGAAATGGATTCGCATGGGAGTATTGCCTAACCTCCTAAAGGGCGGGCCTTGTTTCTATAGCTCAAGCGATCATGACACGAATACTAAATGGAATAATTCAATCATGATCGGCTATTATTGGGCTTTGCTTGAAGAGAATATTCGTAATTTTGCCACCGCGGCGTTTCTCGGGAAAATGGAATTATACAGGACGTTCCCCAATTTTTTACAGCCTGGGGCTCGGGTAGAAAGATACTTTTATTCTTATAACACTCTTGGTGATCCGGAACTCGAGGTTCGTATGGCGATCCCGCGTACCATGACAGCTACTTATCCGGATACTATTCCAGTAGGGACGAGTATCCTCAATGTACATGTTAATGGAATAGGTGGCGGCCCTCTCGAAGGCGCCTATGTCAACTTGGTGAAGGGATATGGGGTTAGTGAAGAGGTTTTCGTAGGCGGCAGGACCAATACAAGCGGTGATGTGACATTGAATTTCTCGACTGCAAATGCCGACACCATGTTTGTTACAGTATCCGCAAATGACTATATCCCTCATAAAGCCTTCACCCTCGTTCAAAATCAAACTGTGGCGCTTAATGTAAGCGCCATTGCAATGAGTGACGACAGCACCGGCGGCTCAATGGGGAACAACGATGGTAACGTCAACCCCTCGGAGACGGTCGAACTCGCCGTGACCCTTCGTAATTATGGGACTTCAGTCACGGCCACCAATGTTTCGGCCACGCTGGTTTCGGTCGATCCGGATGTCAACGTCACGATACCAACCCAGAGTTACCCCAGTATCGCTCCTGGTGCAACAGAGAATGCCGGTCAGTTTGCCGCCCATTTTGCCGCCGATATCCCTCAGGGCGAGCATAGAATTCTTCGCCTCAACATTACTAGCACTCAGGGGACCTGGACGGCGGCCATCCCGGTTGATGTCAAGTCAATGTCGTTTGCCGTAACCGGCCTCTCCTATCCGGGCAATCCTAACAATCGCCTTGATCCCGGTGAAGCATCTCAGTTAGTGGTCAATTTGACTAATCGTGGCGAATTGGGGGGTACATCCATAGTTGGACATCTTTCATCGTCCGATACGGCGATTGTGATCGCTGATAGTTTGGCCGATTTCGGCAATATCGGAATTGGCGGCAGCGGGTCGAATACGGCCTCCCCCTTTATGGTGCAGGTCAGATCGGGTGTCTACAACGGTCATAACGTTAACTTTGACTTGGATGCAGAATCGAGCAACGGCTCCATTGCGCGTCGAAGCTTTTCGGCTGTGGTGGGCGCGGTCAACACCTATGACCCAATAGGTCCCGATAACTATGGATACTACATTTATGATGACACCGATGTTGGCTGCCTGCCCGCTCCCATTTACAATTGGGTTGAGATTGCCAGCGGCCTTGGTACGCGTGTCAATTTTCCTTTTTCCACGGATGACGACGCGGTTGTTGTGAGCCTGCCCTTCAATTTCGTCTATTATGGCCAAACCTTCAATTATGCGTTGGTTTCTATCAATGGATTCGTTGCTTTTGATACGACTCGCTACGACATGCAGGGCCATCATTGGGCTAGTTTCGATAATAGCCAGATCCCGGAGCCGGGAGCGCCACGAGGTCTGATCGGACCGTTTTGGGATGATCTCGAATACACGGTACCGAACGGAGTTTTTAAATACAACGACAGCGCCAACCATCGCTTCATAATCGAATGGAAAAGCTGCAATCATCCTAACGCACCTGGGCAGCATCCTGAAACTTTCGAAATGATATTGCATGATCCGTCGTATTATCCGACTCCCACAGGTGATGCAGAGATTTTATTCCAATACCAGACAGTATATAACGACGATAACGACAACTGGGACGACGATGCTCCTGGATTATATGCCACAGTAGGCATGCAGAGTATCGATAATATGGACGGCCTTCAATACACTTACGACAATCTCTACCACCCGGCTGCCGCCATACTTGCTGCGGGGAGGGCCATTAAAATAACAACTGCCACAGGTGTTACTCCCCCGCCGGATATCTCATTTGAGCCATCGTCATTTTTCAAAACCGCGCCGGCAGGACAAATTGTCACGGACACCCTATCCGTTTCGAACCTGGGAATCGGAAGCCTTGTATTTTCGATATATCCGGTTACGAACGATCGAATCCTGAGTGCGGAAGGATCGGGAAATTTTGAATCATCATCTCCTCCAGAAAACATCGATGAAACGCCCATTGTAAAAAAACTCATACTAAGTAATCCCGATAACCCACCGATGCTTTTAAATCAGGGCGGCCCGGATGCCTTTGGGAATCGCTGGATCGATTCTGATGAACCGGGAGGCCCTCCCGTAACCTGGGTCGATATTTCGAGTTTGGGAGTACAGGTAACCCTGGGCGATGATAACTACGTCGGACCGATCAGCATCGGATTCAATTTCCCGTTCTACGAGAATACCTACAGCCAGCTTTATATTGGCTCCAACGGGTTCCTATCATTCGGCGCCGGATCGGGCATCAACTTTAATGTGCCGATTCCCAATACCAGCGCGCCCAACAATTTCATACTGGCATTCTGGGACGATGTCAACCCCAATGCAGGCGGGTCCGTGAGATATTATAATGATACGGCCAATCAACGTTTCATTGTGAGCTTTATTAATGTGCCGCTCTGGAGTTATGGTGGCAGCCTCAATTTTCAAATGTTGCTGTATCCATCAGGGAGAATCGAATATAATTATGGAACGTTGAATCCCGGCACCGGATCGCTGGCAAGCTGCGCAATAGGAATCGAAAACGCAACCGGAACCGATGGGTTACAGGTAGTTAACGACGCCGCCTATTTGCACAGTTACCTTTCAATAGTCTTTTTCCCCCATCCAACCTGGCTGTATACCAACTTGTATAGCGCCATACTGGGAGGAGGCGCCGACACATTTGCCGTAATTACCTTCGACGCGACGGATCTTGAACCGGGCATTTACACGGGCCGACTCGATCTGGATTCCAACGACCCCGACGAGGGCTCTATCGATATTCCATTGACATTCACCGTGGGAAGCCAGGGGGCGCCCGATATTGCTTTCTACCCTGATTCGCTTCTCGATAGCCTTTCCGAGGGTCAAATAGAAACGAAAGTTTTCAAGGTTTATAATCGCGGCACAGCCGATTTGCAGGTCAATCTATCCGCGGTCGAATTTAACCCGGTAACCGGCGATGACGGGCCGATAGGAAAATTGTCCTCCGATCAAGGGGCCAACGAGATTGTGCAGGATATTCTCAACACCTGGCTCTTCATCTCCCCCGCCGCCGACACGATTCAGCCCGGCGACAGCCTGGTAGCCACCGTCACATTCGATGCCAGATTCGTCGGATCGGGCAGATATGATGGCGAGATCAGGATGGCATCGAATGATCCCGATTCCCCCAATTTGGATGCCGGGGCGGTTCTTGTGGTTTTCAGTTCCGGTCCCAACTGCTCATATATCCCCGGAGACATAAACAATAGTGGGGAGGCCAATGGCATCGATGTTACCTATGGGGTGTCCTACCTCAAAGGCGGTAGCCCGCCGCCATACTCGTGCGACTGCCCGCCACATGGGGTTTTTTACATATGCGGCGATGTCAACGGCAACTGCTCATTTAACGGCATAGATATCACATATTATGTGGCCTACTTGAAAGGAATGCAGCCGGCATTGATCTACTGTGAGGACTGCCCACCATCGCGGCAGATACTTGCGCCCAGGCCCGCCTCATCGTCGATCGGGCATTAGGCCGCATCGCATTAACTGGAAAAGGCCTCCCCGCGCAATTTCGGGGAGGCTTTTTGACGCCGGGCCCGGCAGTTGGTCCTTGCAGATGTCATTAAATTTTTTCAAAACGCCGGTATTTGTATTATATTGATGCTCGAGACAAGACTGATGGCGGGAATAAGGTAATGAAAAATGAATTAGTATCGCTCTTGATAGTCGTCGCCGGCTGGGCTGCCGCGCCGGCGGCAACATCGCAGAGGCCGATGTTAATCCGGGTCGATCTCAAGAATTATGGGGCGTTTGATAAATTGAGTCGTTTCAAATTCGACGTTGTATTCGTGAGCAGGAGCGGCCTCGCGGACATTGTCGGCCCATACGAGGACTATCAGGAGCTTGCCGGTCTCGGCCTGAGGCCTATCGTGATCCACGATGATTTGGTTTCATTTTATCAATCGCGCTTTCCGGCGACAACGACGATGGGCGGATTTCGAACTTTCTCCGAGGCTATCGCCTACCTGGATACGATCCATGCCCTATTTCCCGCAATCACCACCGCTCGAAGCTCGATCGGAAACTCGTACGAGGGCCGGCCCCTCTGGATGATGAAAATTTCCGATAATCCCGATATCGACGAAGATGAGCCCGAATTCCTGGTCAATGGATTAATTCACGCCCGCGAGCCGATGGGTATGGAGGCCACCTTACGATTCATGCGCCATCTCTGCGATAATTATGGCAGCAATCCCGAGGTCACTTATCTTGTCGATAACCGCGAATTCTATTTCATCCCTGTTGTCAATCCCGACGGTTACGAATACAACCGCTCGACAGATCCGAGCGGCGGCGGCATGTGGCGCAAGAATCGCCGGGGAAGCGGTATCGACCTGAATCGAAACTGGGGCTACATGTGGGGATACGATGACGACGGCTCCTCCCCGTACCCGTCCGATGAGACATATCGCGGAACCGGACCTTTTTCGGAGCCGGAGACTCAGGCGTTACGCCAGTTCATAAATCAACGCGATTTCAGCCTTGCCATGAATTTTCATACTTATGGAGATTACTTTCTATATCCGTGGGGATACGATGAGATCCCTGCCCCCGATCTGTCCATCTTCACCATCATCGCAGATTCCTCGACCTCGTCCAATGGCTATGCAGCCGGTACTCCCTGGGAACTGCTTTACAATACCAACGGCGACGCCAACGATTGGCAATATGGCGAGCTGACCGAAAAGCCCAGGATATTCGCGTTCACAATGGAGATTGGCGGGCAATTCGATGGTTTTTGGCCGGACCCTTACCGCATTCCCGCTCTCTGGCAGGACGTGTTGCCGTCGCTTTTGTATCTTTCTCGGGTCGCCGATAATCCCTCGGCGGCCGGCCCGCCGGTAGCGCCGATCCTGGCCAATATCGGCGTTGTTCCGGGCGATTTCACTGCTTACTGGCAACATCACGACCAGGCCAACCCGGCCACCGCGTTTGAGCTTGTCGAGCAGACCGGGCTTTCGAGATTTGTCGATAATTTTGATACGGGCATGGCCAACTGGGTTCTAAACGGCTTTTCCAGGGTTAGCAACAGACATCACTCCGGCGCTTATGCCATATATTCCGGTTCGGACAATTTTTACGATGGCTCTATCGCGGCGATAAATCCGATTCAGGTTGGCCCAACTGATACGCTCACCTTCTGGGCATGGTACGCCATCGAACTCGATTATGATTACGCCTACGCCCGGATCTCCAGCGATGGCGGAGCGACATATAATAATCTCGCCGGGAATATTACAACCAATTACAACCCCAACGGAAATAATTTGGGCAACGGCATCACGGGCAACTCCGGGGCCTGGATCTTGGCCAAATTCCCATTGAATTCATACGCCGGTCAATCAGTCATGCTGGGCCTGCGTTATCGCACCGATGCCGGCGTGCTGGAGGAAGGTTTCTACGCCGATGACTTTTATCCTGTTGAGATCTTTTCGCAACGGACCACAGTAGGCTCGGCCATCACCGATACCTTTTACACATTCGATAACCATCCCGAAGGTGAATATTACTACCATGTCAGGGCTTGTGATGCCCAGGGCCAATGGTCGGGGCAATCCAACAGGCAGATGGCCACAGTGGAACCGGGCGGCGCATGCGTCTTTGCTCCGGGCGATATCAATGGTGATGGGACATTCAATGGCATTGATGTTACGTTCGGTGTCAGTTATCTCAAGGGGCAGGGGAACCCGCCCCCGATCTCCTGCGATTGTCCTCCGCATGGGACATTATATCCCGCGGCCGATGTTAACGGGAATTGCCAATTCAATGGTATCGATATAGTCTATGCAGTAGGTTTCCTTAAAGGCATAGGAGCGCCGCCGGCGTCATGCCCGGATTGCCTTTAAAATGCGCAAGGCCACCCTGGAGGCGCAATTGTTGTATATCGTCAAGATCCTAAGAGATTTCTAAATTTGCAGCATTTTCTGATTTGAGGGGTTTGGGGCAAAAACATATGGAGCTGAGGGGAGTCGAACCCCTGACCTCTTGAATGCCATTCAAGCGTTCTCCCAACTGAACTACAGCCCCACGATATAACTCAACACACTATGTGGCCTTTACCAGACCATATATTTCAAAGAGCATTTCGGCCCAAATATGGTCAACAGGTCCGAATATACCTCGGGTGAACATCAAGTCAAGCTAATTCTTCGAGAGGCGCGACGGTCAGTCCGTGCCCTGGCAATCGTCACAAAGGCCGTAGAATTCCAGCCTGTAGTCAACCACCTTCATCTTGCGGCCGCCAACCTCCACGCCGCTGGTGGAGACCGCCAGAGGCTCATCGACATCGAGCACGCGACAACACTTGGTGCACGTGAAATGCTGATGATTTTCGGTGCTGGCCTCGAATCGCGAGTAGCATTTTCCAAAATTCAGCTCCCTCACCATGCCCAATTCCTGGAGGAGCTTCAAGCATCTATATACGGTTCCAAACGAAATATGAGGCATGCGTTTCCTGACCATTTGGTAAATCTCATCGGCCTTAGGATGATCCTTAGATTTGGAAAGCTCCTCGAGAACTACAGCCCTCTGGCGAGTCATCCTATAACCCTGTTGCTTGATCTTTTGGTTAAGGACTTTAGCTGTGCCTTTCATAGGTAACCACCCTTCTTCTTATCTACCACACCCTCCACATTGTATAAGATTGTGAAAAAAATGTCAAGCAAAAAGTGATAAATATTATGATAATTACTAAGAATACTACCCGCCGCATTGCTATAAAATTGATATCTTATTGTATAGAATACAGATACGACGGCGCCGGCGTCAAGGAAGCCAGTTGAAATTTATGCCCGCAAGGTTGGCCAATTCCAACCATTTTTCTGGATATAACCCTAATTGAAGAGTCCCGAAAAGGGAAATGAATATTGCTATCATCAAAGTGGTCGATAACGGAAATTCAACCCTCGGTTGAGTCTCGGGCGTCATATACATCGCGACCACCACACCGATATAATACCATACGGAAATAAGGCTGTTCACGACCCCTATTACGGCCAGCCAGATGAAACCGGAATTGATTGCGGCGGTGAAGATTTTATATTTTCCCATGAATCCGGCGGTTGACGGGACACCTGCCAGAGACAGCATGAATATTGTCATGGCTATCCCGGCCAACGGGTATCTGGCGCCGAATCCGGAGTAGTCTTTGATGTTCTCGAGCTTCTCTCCCCTGCCGGCGAACAATATGACGATAGCAAAGGCCCCGATATTCATCAGCGTGTAGGCCAATAGATAAAATACGCCGGCCGAGAGTCCCGTCTGTCCTCCCACCACCAGCGCAATCATGACATAACCGGCGTGGGCGATCGACGAGTAGGCCAGCATCCGCTTGATATTTTTCTGGGCGACTGCCAGGATATTGCCCCAGGTCATCGTGACCACCGCCAATATCCAGAGGATGGTCGTGAAATTATCGCTGACCACGGGGGCGAACAGAGCGAATATCCTGAACATCGCTGCGAATGCCGCAGCCTTTGGGCCGGCCGACATGAATGCAGTTACCGGTGCTATCGAGCCTTCATAAACGTCGGGTATCCACATATGGAACGGCGCCAGGCCGACCTTGAAGCCCAGGCCGACGAGGATGAATATCAGGCCCACGCTGGATAGGATTTGGCTATAGTTGGAGCCGATATTCAGTCTGTGGCTGATCTCGATCAGATTGGTGGTGCCATAAGCGCCGAAAAGGAGCGCGATACCGTATAGCAGAAAGGCCGACGCGAAAGCCCCCATCAGGAAATATTTCATCGATGCCTCGCGGGAGCGGGGCCGATCGCGATTGATGCCGGCCAGCACGAAAAGCGGTATGCTCATGACCTCGAGCCCGAGAAAGATAGTGATCAGGTCGGCCGTCGATGCCATGACCATCATGCCGAAGGTGGCGATAAAAATCATGACATAGTATTCGCCTATCCCCCGCATTTCCGTTTTGACGTAGCTCGATGACGCAAAAATCGTCAACAGCGTCCCCAGGCAGAAGATGATCTTGAAATAAAATGATATATAATCATTGATGACGATATTCGAGATGCCGGCGCCAAAGAGGTTGAAATTGCTCGTGGCCAGAATAATGGCGATAATTGTGCCGGCCAGGCTGAGCCCTGTCAGGATGACATTTCTGCCCCGGCGCAAGATCAGGTCGGCCAGGAGGAGGACGAAGGCTGTTCCTAATATAGCTATTTCGGGGGATATGATCTGCCAATTAAAATTCATCTCAAATCACCCTCGGGATTTCCGGGCTGAACTTTGTCGACATTGGCAGACTGGGCGTCATCAGGCGCTTCCTGGCGCAACGCCTGGTCGCGTTTCTGTTCCACCGTCTGCACCAGATTCCTTACCGATGGCTCAATCTTACCGATGAAAGTTTGCGGATAGATCCCTATCCAAAATACCATTATTATCAGCGGAAGCGTGATCAGCCTCTCTCTCCAATTGATATCGCGCAGTTGACGGTTCTCGTCTTTGGTTATTTCGCCGAAAAATACCCGCTGAACCATCCACAGCATATAAACCGCGGCCAACACTATGCCGAAAGTCCCGATGACCGCATACGTGACATTGGTGCGAAACGTGCCAAGCAATATCAGAAATTCGCCTACGAATCCATTCGTCCCCGGCAGGCCGATCGATGCCAGCGTCATAATCAGGAATATCGCGGCGAAAACCGGCATGACATGGGCCAGACCGCCGAATTCATCGATAAGCCTGGTATGCCGACGTTCATATATCATTCCCACCAGGAGAAACAGGGCCCCCGTTGTGATACCATGATTTATCATTTGAATTATGGAGCCGGTCAGACCTGTGACAGTCAACGCAAACATCCCTAACATGACAAATCCGAGGTGGGCAACCGAGGAGTATGCCACCAACGATTTGACATCCTTCTGCACCATGGCCACCAGCGCGCCATATGTGATTCCGATCAACGCCAGGATTGATATAAGGGGCATCAGCTGGGTGGTGGCATTCGGGAAAATTGGCAGACAGAATCTGAGGAATCCATAAGTGCCCATCTTGAGCAGGACACCGGCCAGGATAATCGATCCTGCCGTTGGCGCCTCGACATGAGCATCGGGAAGCCACGTATGAAATGGAAATAACGGCACCTTGATGGCAAACGCCAGAGCAAAAGCCAGGAAGAGCCAGAATTGGAGCTCAGGCGTGATCTGCAGGTTCAGTACGGCCATCAAGTCGGTAGTTCGGCTAGCCGGGTCGGTGGATGTCATGAGATAGAGCTTGATTATCCCCAGAAGCATGAGAAGAGAACCAAACATCGTAAAGAGCACGAACTTTACCGCGGCATAGATTTTCCTGGGCCCTCCCCAGATTCCTATTAAGAAATACATCGGGAAAAGCATGACCTCCCAGAATATGTAGAACAGGAAAAGGTCCGTTGCCGTGAATACGCCCAGCATGCCGGTCTGGAGTAACATCATCGAGATAACGAATCCCTTGACCTTCTCTTTGATGGCGTCCCAGGCGGAGGCCAGCGCGATGGCGCTCAAAAACGGTGTCAATAGCACCAGAAGGATAGAGATGCCATCGACCCCCAGGCTGAACGTGACGCCCATCGATCGGATCCAAATCAGGGGACCCTCGCGAAACTGCATGCCGGCCCTGGAACCATCGAATTGTGCGAATAGCACAACTGTCAGGACAAAATCAAGGATCGTGAAGAGCAATGCTGTCCACTTAAGCGCGCTATGTGACCGGTGATTAATGAATAGCAAGACCAGGACCGAAAACAGCGGCAGGAAAACTATCCATGATAAAATCGGAAAATCCATTTCGTTGGACCCTCGTAGACCTTTCTTACCTCAAAAGCACGAACCCCATCAGGAAAACCACGCCGATCACAAACAGCAACGCATAGTTTCGGACCAGGCCTGTCTGAACGAACCGGAATTTATCGGAAAACCAGCCAATCATTCCTGCCAGCCCATTGGCGGCGGCATCCACACCGCGGATGTCAGTTATTTTCCAGAAAAATAGCGCGGCAATAATCAGGGGCTGGACTACCACAGCATTATAAAACTCGTCGATGTAATATTTATTGAGAACGGTGTTATACAGGCCGTTGAACCTCTCGGCCAGGCGTTTGGGCCGCTCAGGATTGGCGATATAAAAATTGTAAGCGATTAATATCCCGATTGCCGCGGCTATTATCGACGATACCAGGAGCAAGTATTCGGTCGCGTGCGAGATATGTGTTGCCTCTGCGGCTGCGGCGTGTTCTCCGGCAAAGACCGGCGCCAGAAAATGCTCGAACCAATTTCCACCGCCCAGGGCCATGGGCAGGCCGATATATCCGCCAATCAGCGCCAGAAAGGCCAATATTAATAGTGGAACAGTCATAACCCGGGGCGATTCGTGGGCGTGATGTTCAACCTCTGGATCCATGCGGGATTTGCCAAAGAATGTCATGAATAGCAATCTGAACATATAGAAAGCGGTTAATATGGCCGCCAGGATGCCGGCTCCCCAGAGGATTGGGCTGCCGTGCGGCGATGTAAACGCCTTGAATAATATTTCGTCTTTCGAAAAGAACCCCGAGAGCAGCGGCACGCCCGAGATCGCCAGCGTTCCGATAAACATTGTCGCAAAAGTGGCCGGCATATACTTCCTGGCACCGCCCATCTTGCGCAGGTCGAGTTCTCCCGCCAGGGCATGCATGACAGAGCCGGCGCCAAGAAAAAGAAGAGCCTTGAAAAAGGCATGTGTCATAAGATGGAAAATGCCTGATGCAAAAGCGCCGACGCCACATGCCAGGAACATATACCCGAGCTGGCTTATGGTGGAATAGGCGAGAACTCTCTTTATATCGTTCTGCACGGTTCCGATAGAGGCCGCATAAAGCGCGGTCGCCGCCCCAATAATCGCCACCACGGCCATCGATATCGGCGCCAAAACATAAAGGGCGGAAAGGCGACTGACCATGTAGACCCCGGCGGTCACCATCGTGGCGGCATGGATCAGGGCCGAAACCGGCGTCGGCCCTTCCATCGCGTCCGGAAGCCATACATATAGCGGTATCTGTGCCGATTTGCCGGTCGCGCCCAGAAAGAGCAGAAGTGTAATAACGGTCACCACGCCGGTGCCACCCAGAATTTCCGGCGCCAGATGGCTGATTTCCAGAAGGTTTATGGTCGGATGACCTGCGCCCGCCAATGTCCAGAAAAGGAGCATGATACCGAGCGCGAAACCGAAATCGCCGATACGATTGACAATGAAAGCTTTCTTGCCGGCGTCGGCGGCGCTCTTCTTATGAAACCAAAATCCTATCAATAGATAACTGCAAAGCCCAACTCCTTCCCATCCGAGGTAAAGGAGCAAAAGGTTGTTGGCCATCACCAGGGCCAGCATCGAGAACGTGAACAGGTTTAGATATGAAAAATATCGCGAGACACCGCCATCGCCGTGCATATAGCCGATCGAATAGACATGAATCAGAAATCCAACCCCGGTCACCACCAGCATCATGACCGCCGACAGCGGGTCATAAAGAAATGAGAACGAGGCCGAGAAAGGCCCGGCGATTATCCAGTCGAACCAGGTCGCCTGCACTGCGCGAGCCTCGACCGGGAGACCCTTCAGGAGGAAGAAGGCCCACAGCGAGAGAACAAAAGAGGCAAACACGCACAGCGACGCCAGCCAACCAGCGACCTTTTCCGGCATTCTCTTGTTGAAAAGCCCATTCAATAGAAATCCCAGCAGCGGGAATAGCGGCACGAGCTTGATTAGCGATTGAATCTGTGCGATACCCTGATCTTCCATATCACCACTTCATGATGTTGACGTCATCGACATTGACCGAATCTTTCAAGCGATAAATCGAAATAATGATAGCCAGCCCCACGGCCGCCTCGGCGGCGGCTACGGTCATTACCAGGAATACCAGCACCTGCCCGGAGGCCATGGCCGATCCGATGATGTCGGCCGCCTCGGCCGGCGACACGGCCTGCACAAAGCGCGTCAAAATCTGACGCATATTGCTGGAAAAAGCGATCAGCGCCAGGTTGACAGCGTTGAGCATGAGCTCTATCGCCATGAATATGACTATTGCGTTCCTCGATCTGAGCACGCCCCAGACCCCTATCGAGAATAGGATGGAGGAAAGGACAATGAAATATCCAAGCGGTACCATTTACCCTTCCTCGTTTTCGATGTCCGGCAGGCGTTTCTTGCGCGCTATGACGACCGCCCCAATCATGGCCGCCAGGAGAAGAATCGAGGTCACCTCGAAAGGATAAGCGTACTTGGTGAAAAGGGTACGCGCCACCCAATAAGCGCTGTTGTAGTCAACGGCCGGCCCGGCGCCCGGCGTGCCCTCCGTCGAGACCAGAGAGGAAGCCGCGGAATAGTCTTTCATCGCCCAGCCGATAATCACAATACCCTGCACGAGGATTACCGCGACAAGCACAAAACCGAGATATTTCTGAATAATGTGCGAATCATGCCCATATTCGTCGCGGCGGAGATTCAATAGCATGATCACAAACAGGAACAACACCATGATGGCGCCGGCATAGACTATAATCTGCAACGCCGCCAGGAACAGCGCGCCCAGCAGGACGAAAAGCCCGGCCAGGGAGCACATCACCAGGATAAGATAGAGCGCCGATGATACCGGGCTCTTGGTGGTTATGACCATCACCGCGGCGCCAACCGCTATGATGGCCAGTATGAAAAATATCGCGAAACTCACCCTCTAACCCCTGTGCTCCTGATCAATTCCAATTGCGTGATAACGATGTCCATTCGCTCGCATCTAATGTCCGATCGGCGCGGCCGGCTTCTTAAATTGAAACCGCTCCTGGCGAATCATCGGCTTAATCCGTTTGGCCACTCGCTCCTTCTCGATCTTGTCATAGTTGGCGAGCAGCATTTCTTTGGTATAAATGAAATCGTCGCGATCTCCGGATGAAAACTCGAATTCGTGCCCCAGGAAAATGGCCTCCTCCGGGCAGGCCTCCTCGCACATGCCGCAGAATATGCATCGAAGCTCGTTTATCTCGTAAATCCTGGCATATCGAATACCTGAGGGGGTCTCGGCGCACTCCATATAGATACAATCCGCCGGGCAGGCGGCGGCGCAGAGGCCGCAGCAGACGCACCGCTCGCTGCCGTCGGAATATCGTGTCAGGTAGTGCAACCCTCGGTAACGATCCTCGAATTTGGGGCGAACCTTTGGGTACTGCTCGGTCACGGGCTTCCGAAACAGGTATCTGAATGTAATCGATAGCCCCGTGGGTATCGCAATGAAAACCGATTTGAATGTCTGCCACATATCTATATTCATGCCCCTCTAACTCTTCATTACCAGGATCAATGCCGTTATGATTAAATTGGCCAGTCCCAGTGGGAACATGACCTTCCACCCGAACCTCATCAGCTGATCATATCGGAACCTGGGCAGCGTGCCTCTTATCCAGACGTAGATAAATAGGAAAATCACGACCTTGATTACAAACCAGAGTACCGGCGGCAGTATCGGCCCATTCCATCCGCCGAAAAAAAGGCTGGCGGCTATAGCCGAGACCGTTATCATATTGGCGTACTCGCTCAGGTAGAAGATGCCGAATCGCATCCCGGAATACTCCGTATGGTAACCTGCTACGAGCTCCGATTCGGCCTCGGGCAGGTCGAATGGCGAGCGGTTGGTTTCGGCGATGGCTGAAATGAAATAGACGAAAAACGCTATCGGCTGTTTGAAGAAATACCAATTGAATATCGAACCCGATTGCTGCCGGACTATCTCGGCTACGGACAGCGTCTGACTCAGCAAAAGAACTCCGATAATCCCCAATCCCAGCGACACCTCATAGCTGATCATCTGGGCGGTCGATCTGATTCCGCCCAATAGCGAATATTTCGAGTTCGACGACCATCCCGCCAACACTATGCCGTAGACACCCAGCGATGACATGGCGAAAATATAAAGAATCCCTATGTTGATATCCGAGATGAGCAGTTCGATTCTCTTGCCGCCTATCTCGAGCCAATTGCCGACCGGTATAACCGCAATAGTCATGCAGGCGGTGATGAAAGACAGCATCGGCGCGATAGTATAGAAGAACTGATCGGCCTTGGCGGGCTTGATTTCCTCCTTGAAAAGCAGCTTGACAGCATCGGCCACCGGTTGCAGCAAACCAAACGGGCCGACGATATTTGGCCCGATGCGGTGCTGAATGTGGGCCACCACCTTGCGCTCCAGGTAGGTCGTATATGCGATAGTGGTCAGGAGAGCGACAAAGATCACGCCCACCTTAAGGAGTATTATCACCACCTCGATTAACATCAAATGCCCTTTACGCTGACATAAGTTATCGAACTGTCTCTGCTCATCAGTTTATTGGCAGGCTGACCAGTGAAAGAATTAACGAGCAGCGCCTCTCCCCTGTTGACATGAGTCGTTATCCTGGCGGTGACCGTGATCGACTCATCGCTATTCGAAACCGTTACGGCCTGGTTTTCGACTATCCCATCTCTGGCGGCATCCTCCGGGTGGATCAATATAGCCTCCCGGCCGGATATTCGCATGAGATTATTTGATTTCTCTGTCAACCACCCCTGATGGTGAACCGACTGCGCGAATTGCAGAATATATGAATGCTCATTTTTCCGCGCGGGAAGAGTCTTTAAGTTAACCGGCCTGGTTTCCAGTTCCTCCTGGCTTCTGAACGGGAAAAGGAAACCGTCGGAGGGCATATGCGCCAACACGGCCATGCCTTTAAGTTGTCGCGCTATCTCGTCGCGGATCTCCCTGTCATGATACCATATTCGTCCCAGGTTGATAAGGTCCGCAATTTCGCCCAGGATTCCCCAGGCCGGTCTCACCGCCACATGTGGTCTGTCAGACATCGGCTCAAAGAGTTGGATCCTGCCCTCGATATTGGTAAATGTGCCGCCGTAATCCGGAAGCATGGCTTGCGGAAAGACTGCTCCGGCTAACGATGCGGTCGGGTGCATGAATGGCGCAACGACCACCAGGAATTCCAGTTTTTTCAATGTATCCAGAACAAACTTGCGGTCGGGAAATTCGTCAACGGGATTAGAACCGAAAACGAATAGGGTCTTTATTTCGCCGGAATCGATTCTTTCCAGTATTTTATTGAACGAGTGATCGACATCGCCAAAAAGACCGAAATGCGAAACGCCGATGAAGTTACTTTGTGGAGGCAATATCGAAAGCCTGGCATTCGCCAGCTTGCGAAGCCTCAGCATGGCCGCCAGGAATCCGGCGCGGTCGGGATGGTTGAAAAAATTTCGTCCGGCGATTATGTGAACCCTCTCGCCTTTTCTGGCAAGCTCCTCAATCTCATTCAAGGCCTCTTCATTAAGCCGGATATCGTCCGAGGCCGCCTTATTCTCCAGCCTGTTGGAAATATGCTCCAGCGCATGCCCCTCGGCGCCATATGGTATTCTAATATTGGTGATCGGAAAATGGCCCAGGCGCTTGTCGTAGGAGCCGATGAATATCGCTCGGGCATTGCGAATCGAGACCGCCTTCTTAATCAAAAGAGTTGCCACCGGTTGCTCGACAGCCGGATCGGCCCCGACGATAACGAACACGGTGTCGCGCTCGAGGTCCCTTATTGCGCCGTCGAGGCCAACCAAATCTATGATGCCCGATTCCACTGGATGGGCCATATCGGTTTGGAAGTCGATTTCAGGGGTCTTGATTACATCATCGAAAAAGTGCCGGATGGCATAGGCCTCCTCGTTCGATAGCGTGGGCGATCCCACGGCCGCGACCTGCATCCCAAGATTCTGATCGATGATTTTCCTGAGATGCTTGGAGACAACTATCAAGGCCTCATCGAAACCGCATGGTTCGAGGGTCGAGCCGCGCCTGATGTGCGGCTTGAAAAGGCGATCGGCGGCGCTGAATATATCGAAACCATATCGCCCCCGATCGCACAACCAGCCGTCATCGACTTCCCTGTTTCTGCGCGACATATGACGGTAAACTCTACCCGCCGACCATTCCACGTTCATGTTGCAGCCCACCGGGCAAAGATTGCATACCGATGTCGCTTTCTTGAGAAGCCATTCTCTTATCGAGTATCTGTAGGAGCGCGATAGGAGAGCTCCCACGGGGCAGTATTCGACCGTGTTGCCGGAGAACTCATCGGCGTAAGCGACTTCATTCAAGTTGCTGATGTTAGTGAACGCTCCTCGCTTGAAAACACCGAGGTCGGCCTCGCCGGCCAGATCCCGGACAATCCTCACGCATTTATAGCACATGATACAGCGATTGCGATTGAGAATAATCTCTGGCCCCAGCGGCTTGTCATCGAACTTCTGATTGATATCCTCGATGAAACGAATCTTGTTTTCCCGGTAACGCGAAACCGCGGGCCCGTGGGCGTAAGTCAGGTCCTGCAGCGGACACTCCCCGCCCTTGTCGCAGGTCGGGCAATCGAGCGGGTGATTGATGAGCAGGAACTCGAGCACTCCTTCGCGGGCCTTAATGACCCTGTCGTTTTTGGTGTGCACCACCATGCTCGGGGCAACCGGTGTGGCGCAGGATGCCACCAACTTCGGCATCTTCTCCACCTCGACCAGGCACATCCTGCAGGCGCCGACCGAACGTAACCGCTCATCGTAGCAGAAGGTCGGTATCGTTATGCCAAGCCTCTGGGCCGCCTCGACTATAAGAGTCCCGGGCGGGACTTCCACCATTTTTCCATCTATTGTTAATGTAATATTATCGGCCATTTATTCAAACCTCGGGGCAGTCGTACCGGGAAGACAGGCCTTATTGGTGATATGATACTCGTACTCGTCCCGGAATTGTTTGATAGTAGATCTCACGGATGGAACGGCGGCATCGCCCAGCGGGCAGATGGTGTTTCCCTCGATATTGTCGCAGATATCGAGGAGCGTGTCGAGGTCTTCCATCCGGCCCTCGCCGTGCTCGATCCGATTAAGAATCACCAGCATCCAGTAGGTGCCTTGACGGCAGGGTGTGCACTGGCCGCATGACTCATGCTGGTAAAATTGAGCCAGGTTCAGCGCCGCGCGGACCATGCACATTGTCTCGTCAATGACTATTACGCCCGCCGAACCGAGCATCGATCCCGCCTCGGCCAGCGATTCGAAATCCATATGGACATCGATCTTGTCCGCGGTCAGGACCGGCACCGATGAGCCGCCGGGTATGACAGCTTTCAAATTATGGCCGTCCTTGATACCGCCGCCATAGTCGTACAACACCTCTCTCAGCGGTACGCCCATCGGAAGCTCGTAATTTCCGGGCTTATTGATATGCCCCGATAGGCAGAATATCTTCGTGCCGGTGGATTTGGGCGTGCCGATGGAGGCGAACCATTCAGCTCCCCGATTGATGATATGAGGCAAATTAGCGAGCGTTTCCACGTTGTTGATAATTGTCGGGCAGCCGTAAAGCCCTGCCACCGCCGGGAAAGGAGGCTTGACTCTGGGGTAACCCATGCCGCCCTCAAGCGATGTTAGAAGCGCAGTTTCCTCGCCGCAGATATAGGCTCCGCCCCCCCGATGAACGACTATATCGATGTCAATTCCCTTGCCTGATATATTTTTCCCGACAAATCCCTTAGCCCGAGCCTCCTCGATCGCCCTGGTCAACTGCCGCGCGGCGAAAGTGAATTCTCCCCTGATATAGATGAAAGCGATCTTGCATTTTATGGCATAGGCCGCAATCAGGGTACCTTCGATAACCATGTGCGGATCTTTTTCCATGAGTTCGCGATCTTTGAAGGTACCCGGTTCGGATTCGTCAGCATTGACTGTCAGATAGACGGGCTTGCCTGTCCCTTTGGGGAGAAACGACCACTTACGCCCGGCCGGAAATCCGGCGCCGCCGCGGCCACGAAGGCCGGACTTGATAACAACGTCGGTAACCTCCTCGGGAGTCATCGTGGTGACTGCCTTGCGGAAAGCGGCATATCCACCGTTTTTCATGTAGGTGTCGATCCGATCCTGCTCGGGAAAATCTATGTATTTGAAAAGTATCTTCTCAAATTCAGCCATTTCGGACCTTTGTTTTCAACTCATCTAATATGGAAATAATCCTCGAACGGGTCAGGTTCTCGTAATAGGCGTCATTTATCTGCATCATGGGGGCAGTGCCGCAGGAGCCGAGACATTCAACTTCCGCCAGCGAAAACAATCCATCCGATGTCACCTCGCCGACGCCGATACCCAGATGCTCACGAAGCATATCGACCAGTTCCTTGGCCCCGCGCAGATGACATGATAGTGTTCGACAGACCTGGATATGGTATTTTCCCACAGGCTGGTTGGGGAAAAGGGTATAGAAACTGGCCGCTTGCTCAAAATCGACCAGGGGCAGTTCCATCAGCTCGGCCGCCTGGGACAGCGCCTCGCGATCTATGTAACCATATTGATCGAAAACTACATGAAGCACCATCAATATGGCCGATTTTCGATGCGGGTAGGCTGCCTTGAGCCGAAGTATTTCAGTTATGGAGTCTTTTGAAAGTTGCCCTTTTGTCGTTTGTTCCAACTTATTACTCCCGAATCACCTGTCAATCTCGCCCAGCACGATATCGATCGAACCTATGCATGCGATGACATCTGCGATCATGCGGCCCGCCACCAGTTTATTGAACGCCGATATATTCACGAATGATGGCGGCCTGAAATGAACCCTGTATGGCTTCTTGGAGCCGTCAGATACCAGGTAGCACCCGATCTCCCCTTTTGGCGATTCGATCGAATGGTAAATATCCCCAACCGGCGGCTGAAAACCATGAACCACCAATTTGAAATGGTGAATGAGCTGCTCCATCCCGGTCAAAACCTCGTATTTGGCGGGCGGGGAGATTTTTCCATCCGATGACTTGGTTGGCCCTTCCGGCAGTCCGTCAAGCGCCTGCCTGATTATGCGAAGCGATTGCCTCATTTCCTCCAGGCGCACCAGGTAGCGGTCGTAGCAGTCGCCATTTTTCCCCACCGGGACAATGAAATCGAATTTGTCGTAGATGGAGTAAGGCTTTGACTTGCGAAGATCCCAGGCCACGCCGCTTCCGCGCAGATTCGGCCCGGAGAGCCCGGCATCGATCGCGTCCTCCGCCGATATAACCCCGACACCGATTGTCCGATTGCGCCAAATTTTGTTATCAGTCAGAAGCCCCTCATACTCGTCAATGTGGGCCGGGAATGTATCGAGTATATCTTTAACGCGCTCCTCGAAACCATCCGGTACATCGTCGGTTAATCCTCCCACCCGGAAGTAAGATGCCATCATCCGAACGCCCGAGACGAATTCATACATCTGCGTGATCTTCTCGCGCTCGCGGAAGCAATATAAGAGCATCGACATGGCGCCGATATCAAGAGCATGGGTCCCTAGCCAGACAAGATGGGAATTCAGTCTCGTTAACTCGGTCATGATAATCCGGATATACTCGGCTCGGATCGGAACCTCGACCTCCATCAGCTTCTCAATCGCCTGGACATAGACCAGGTTGTTGGAAAGAGGCGCCAGGTAATCCATGCGGTCTGTCATGGTCAGAGCCTGCGTGTATGTCTTGGCCTCCATGTTTTTTTCGATTCCGGTGTGAAGGTAGCCTACGATCGGGCGGGCTTCGATAACGGTCTCCCCCTCGAGATCGAGTTCGATACGCAATACGCCGTGGGTTGCAGGATGCTGCGGGCCCATGTTGAGAGTCATGGTTTCTCGGTCGGCCATTCGTCTCCTCTCCACGGCGCCACGCGGCGATAGTCATGCTCATCCTTGTTGAAACTGAAATTCGGAACCTCGTATGTCAGAGGGAAATCCTTGCGCTGAGGATACCCTACCCAGTCGTCGTCCATCAAAATTCTCTTGAGATTGGGATGCCCCGAAAATTTCAGCCCGAACATGTCGAAAACCTCGCGCTCCTGCCAGTTTGCGGTTCCCCAGAGCGAGGTCAACGTCGGAATCTCCTCATTCTCGTTGACTCGGGTCTTGAGAATCACCCGGAAATTATTAGGTATCGAAAAAAGCACGTAGACAACTTCGAATCGCTTCTCTCTCTGTTCCAGGTAATCGGCAGCGGTAATGCAGGAGAGGAAATTATATTTCAATTCGGGCTCGGTTTTCAGGAAACGGCATATTTCCGGCATATCCTGAGGTTGGACAACGACATTGAGGTCGCCCCTGAAGATTAACATCTCGACAATCTTATCGGAATATGATGTCTTGAGTTTCTGCTCGGTTATGCTCATGCTTCCTGCTTGGTCGGTTCGACTTTCAATCTCTGGCTATCTATCTTGGCCCGAAGTTTCATGATACCATCGATTAGCTGTTCCGGCCTGGGCGGGCATCCCGGCACATAAATATCGACTGGAAGAATCTTGTCGACACCCTGGACAATGGCGTAGTTGTTGAAAATGCCGCCGGTCGACGCGCAGGCACCCATCGAAATGCAATATTTAGGATTGGGCATCTGCTCCCAGAGTTGACGAATCACCGGCGCCATTCTGGTGGAGACACGCCCGGCCACTATCATGAGATCGGCCTGCCTCGGCGATGGCCTCATTATTTCCATTCCGAACCGGGCCAGGTCGTATCGCGAGGCAAAAGTCGACATCATCTCTATGGCACAACACGCCAGGCCGAATCCCAACGGCCAGAGCGACGATTTGCGTGACCAATTGACGGCCTTTTCCACGGTCGTCAGGAGTATTCCATCGGGCAGATATTTCTCTATTCCCATTTTAGCGCCCCCTTTCTGATTATATAAAGGTAACCCAGCAGCAAAATGCCGATGAAAATCAGCATCTCGATAAATGCAAACCACCGGAGTTCCTTGAGTATCAGCGCCCAGGGATAAAGGAAGACGATTTCCAGGTCAAAAACGATAAACAGGATCGCGATCATATAAAATTTTACCGGCAATTTACCCCTGGCATCGGTCTCCGGAATGATACCACTTTCATACGGCAGGAATTTTCTTCTCGTTTTCGCCTTGGGCGCCAGCAGTTCCGGCAGATAAATCATTATTAGCGCGACAGCGACAACGAATATGAACAGGATAAATATCGGGAAAAATGTTCCGAACATCGAATCTGCACCTCAAGAGATTTTTTTCACAATTGAGTTCCCAAGAAAATACCAATCAAGAGCCTGTTTGCCATGAACTTAAAGTATCAAGCCCCTCTCTCGGGAAGTTTGCGCATTATATTCCTGCCGGTAAATTTTGTCAACTGCTTTTTGCATATGACGCATTAATTTTGACAATCGCTGTCAATTTGCCATCAATTATGTTTTCTGGAATAACCTTGACTATACTGCCTTTTAACATCGCCGGGCCGGAAATGTTCACCCTCAAGTAGTTTTCGGAAAGCCCGGTAAGCGAGGTCTCTGTTGCGGCCACACGCTTCTCGACCAGAACATGCAGCGGCAAGCCTATGAATCGAGCCATATGTTTCATCTTCTTATCCCGCCCCAGGCGTCGAAGCCTCTCTGCTCTATGTTCTTTTATTTCGTGCGGGATTTTGTCGCCCATAAACTCAGCCATCGTCCCCGGTCTGTCCGAATATGGAAAGACATGCAGGTGATGGAACGCGTTTTCGTCGACAAGTCGGAAAGTGTTTTCGTAATTACGATCCGTCTCCCCCGGGAAGCCCACGATGAAGTCGGCCCCAATTGTTATCGAGGGCACTGCTAAGGTTAGCCGCCGGATTGCATCGACAATGTCGTCCCGGCCATATCTGCGGCCCATGACCCGAAGAACTTCGTCGTCACCTGACTGTGCTGAAAGATGAGTATGGGGGCATAATCGCGAATTCGAGGCCAATATCCGCACCATCTTATCGCTTATTTCGGTTGGATTCAACGATGACAGCCTGATACGCTCGATTGATGTTTCCTCCAGAAGCCTTTCGAGCAGGCCCTCTAAATCGAATCCATCATTGCTATATTTTCCAATATGAACGCCGGTCAGGACTATTTCTTTGAAATTATTTTCGGATAGCGCATTAATCTCTCGAATGATGGAGCTTCCCGGCCGGGATTGGACCGGCCCGCGCGCGCTCCAGATTGCGCAAAAGGCGCATTGCTCGTCACATCCATCCTGGATCTTGACGAATGCCCGGGTCATGCCGTCCATGCCCGATATGATCGAATCGCTATCGCGAACGGACTGGTCTCGAAGCATGTCCATCGGTATACTGAACAGGCTTAAGACCGCTTCCGGCAACCTATCTTTGTCGCGATTCGATATGATCCGGTCGATCCGGAGTTCTGCTATCGCCTCGGGTCGAAGTTGAGCGTAGCAACCTGTGACAACGATCTTGGCCTGCGGCGAACGCCGTCTGGCCCGTCTGATCAACTGCCTCGATGATAGGTCGGCGTCGGACGTGACCGTGCACGTATTGACCACGTAGCAATCGGCCGGCTGATTGAAAGGCACGGTCTGAAATCCATGCGGGGCCAGACGTTCCGACATGAGTTGGATCTCATATCGGTTCAACTTGCAGCCAACCGATGTGAATGCGATAGTCGGCATCACTCGAACACGGTCCCTGACGGATGCCTGGATCGCCACCAGGAATCAATCTTCGGCCCGAAGAAGAACGCCGTTATGCCAAGCGCGAATCCCGCCAGTAGGTCGATGACATAATGGTGGCGCAGATAAATTGTGGACAGTAACAGGCCGGCGCAAAATGGCAACATGATCCAAAAGAGCCACCTGACATATTTGAAAGCGAACATCAGGGAAAGGAGCGTCACGGCCGAATGAAGCGATGGAAAGGCGGCCCGGGAATCGGATGGCAGAGCGGCGACCATCAGGAGCGCGGCGTCGGCTATGGGAGTGCCTTTGAAAGTGAGCGTATACATGTCCTTAAGCATTATTCTGGGCGGGACCGCCGGAAATATCAGATAAAGAATATAGCCGGCATAAAAACAGAGTATCACTGAAACCAGCGTGTTGCGAAATTCGGCTTTCCTGCCCTGGAGATATAGAGTCAGCGCTACGGCCGGCGCGAAAAGGAAAAAAATCATGTAGCAGAATGAGAAAAACTCGGTCAAGGCCGGATGAATAAAGCGCTCCGCCCAGACCGATGGCTGAACGCCGAACATCCAGGCGTCAATCGCGATCAAGGTGTTATGGATATCGTGAGGATTGGCGAAATGGATCGTGTCGTGCAAATTCGTATAAATTGCCAGGCAAAATGCGAATGGCAGGCTATCCCTCAGGAATTTCCATTGCGGCCTGTGCCTCGCTATCAGGATTAGAGCTCCGATAACCACCACCACGGCGAAGACCCGCTGCACGTCGCCCATAAACACCCTCGGCACTTCCCCCTGGGCTTTGAAAAAGAGATAAGCTTTCAGTGTCAGAAAGACCATCGGACCGAAAAAGACAAGCGCCACAAATTCCTCGATGCGCAGCTTGAATATCGGCGAATACCACGGGACAGGTGCCCGGACTGCAGGGGTTTGCCTGGCTTTTAATCTCTCTATGGCGTCTTCGCTCATGCGACCCTATATAAATAAAATCCATGATTGCGACAACCTCTTTTCTCCGCTCCGGCATCAGCAGGACGTTCCCCGGAAATTCCGGGTAATTTCTTAGAACCTTAATTTTGATATGGGATTAACTTTTTTCGGGAGTGGAAATCATGGTTTTAAAAAAACGGGGAGACTCCAGGCCTTTTCCTGTCTTCAGGATGTTCAGCCAGTTCGTAGTCCCGACGTGAAATGTCGGGGCGTGAACTGGCTGTTCAGGAGTGTATATGGGTGCCAGGTCACGGGCTACGCCCTACGACCTGGCACAACAAAGTTGCACTGTCGAATGATATGACCTGCATACAAGAGAAAATTTTCGGGGAAACTCATCCTGGCATCAGTCCTTGACATGAATAGTGAGCCGTTATAGACTTATCGCAATGTTTCTGGCGCGCGCGCTTCTTATAATGGCCGCCCTGATCTGGGGATCGACCTTCGTGGCTACCAAGGTTTGCCTGCGATATATCAGCCCCATAGAGCTGATGGCGTTCAGGTTTGCCATAGCTCTGCCCGTGCTCTTAGTCCTCATATTGGTGAACAGGGCCAGCTTCAACCTGGGTGGTCACAGGGGACGACTACCCCTGTCTTCAGGTGTCATTGCCGCCCACTTTCTTATCCAGATCACTGGTATAAAATATACCACGGCCACCAATACCGGCTGGATAATAGCGCTGACTCCGTTGGTGGTGGCAGTCCTGGCTGCGATTTTCCTGCGAGAAAAGGTGACCGGCAAGATCATCATTGGAATTTCCATAGCGTCGGTGGGTATCCTGCTGCTGATTTCAAAAGGCCGGCTCGGGGAGCTTTCATGGCTATCATCGTATGGTGATTGGCTGGTGCTGGCCTCGGCCCATACCTGGGCGATATATACAATTCTGACACGAGACATTTCCCGAACTCTCAATCCGCTGGTGGTGACGTTTGTTCTGCTGATGCCATCGGCGACAATTTCCCTCGCCTCGGTGGGTTTGTTCTCCGATTGGAGCAAGTTTGCGACTCTGCCGGCCGAGGCTGTCGTGTCGCTCTTGTTTCTCGGAGTCCTGGGCACCGCCCTGGGGCATTGGTTCTGGCAGCTTGGGATTTCGCGGATCGGGGCCTCGCGGGCCGGCACTTTTCTGTACCTTGAGCCGATCGCTACGACCGCGGTGGCAATCCCGTATCTTCACGAACCGCTGGGTGTATTCACTCTGATTGGCGGCCTGGCTGTGCTCTTGGGTGTTTGGATATCGCAAAAGTAATTTATCTTGTTCATGGCAACACTCAAATTTGACCCGATGGTACGAAATATCATGCCTCTACCTATCGGGGGTTGCCAAAGAAAATGCATTTTGTACATTCAATTGGGTTTGGATTGCGAAATCAACCTATGAAAGTGCATCAAATTGGGGGGAATTGGGGGTTTTCTGAAAATGTTCACGTCTAATGCCGGAATGTGTCAGGTCTGAAGACCTGACACCACCTAAATACCAGTTGATAACAATGACACGGATTCTCCCATATGCCATAATTTGTCGCTTTGGAGCTTTTGGGATTCTGACCGCAGACATTATGCCGTCGGGCCAGGTCACCCGGTGGCGCGGATTTTCCATCACTTTGACGAATGGTTCAGGAGATCGGCGGAGTTTTTTCTTCCTCGAATCGTCCGCCGAGATGCTTGGCCAGAAATTTCTCGGCCGCGGCGTAGAATTTGAGCCTGTTCTCGGGCTTTACGAAACCATGTCCCTCATCGTGGAAAAGCAGATACTCGTAATCGGTCCCCTTCTCTTTCATGGCGGCCACGATCTGCTCCGATTCGGCCTGCTTGACACGCGGGTCGTTGGCGCCCTGCGCGATCAGCATCGGAATCTTGATCTGGTCGACCCTGGTGATCGGCGAGCGGGACATTAGAAAATCGGGCTCCGTGTCCGGATTGCCGATCCTCTTATAGAAAATATCCTTCATCGAGGACCAGTAAGGCGGGATGGTGGTGATCCAGGTCATCAGGTTGCTGGGCCCGACAACATCAACGGCGCAGGCGAAAATGTCGGGAGTGAAGGTTGCCCCAATCAGGGCCGCATACCCGCCATAGGAGCCGCCGTAAATGGCGACCTTCCTGGGGTCGGCATATCCCTGTCCAACCGCCCAATTGACCGCGTCGATGAGATCTTGATGCATTTTTCCGCCCCATTCACGATTGGCGGCATTGATGTAATCCTTGCCGTAACCGGTCGATCCGCGGAAATTGACCTGCAAGCAGACATAGCCGCGGTTGGCCAGCCACTGGGTCTCCGGGTTATAGCCCCACGTATCGCGAAACCAGGGGCCGCCGTGCACGTTGAGGACCAGCGGCAGGTTCTTGCGCTCCTCGGCGGCGATATCGGGCGGGAAAGTGATATAGCCATGTATGGTCATGCCATCGGAGGCCTTAAAGGAGATCGGCTCCATGTTGGCGAGCTTGTATTCCCTGAGGGCTGGACGGTTATCAAACAGAAAGGCCCCCTGCCTGGTGTTGCGGTCGAAAGCATAAAATGATATCGGGCCGTCGTCCGATTCAAATCCGACAATCCAGGTATCGTCGGCATTATCGCGATCATTGATTGAAAAATCACCATGCTGAAGTTTGGCGATAGACTCGAAATCGGTTCTGATAGATTCGTCGAGCACGAACCACTCGGTGCGCTCGCGGGTAAATGACACCGCCTGGACCTCGCGAGAATCGGGGTGAACAACCGCGCCGCTGACATCATACTTGGGATCCTCGGCGATTACCCGAGCTTTGCCAGTGGCCAGATCCGTCTTGACCAGGCGGGCGCTGTTGGCATTGCGCGAATCGATCAGATAGAGCGAATTGCCATCCCCGGTGAAACCGATTGGGCCGCTCGTGAGAGCATCCTCGGCGTTCCAGGAAATTATTTTCTGCCACGCCGAGTTTTCGTCTTTGCGTATCATGAGATCGCATCCGCCCTCTGGAGTGGCCGCCAGAGAGCCCCTGATTTTCAAATTGACGTCGCTAACCCAGCCGAGGAAATTGCCCGGATTCTTAGCCACCAGTCTCGATTCCCCGGTGATCAAATCGAGATGATAGATATCATGCGCTGTCGGATTCTCTTTGTTCATGGCTATCAGCATCTCGTTGGGATAATTCTTGTTGTGTTCGATTATTTGAACCTGGACACTATCGAAAGGCGTAAAATCCCTGATCTCGGCGCTTTCCAAATTGACACCGTAGAGCCTCCAGTTCTCGTTGCCGTCGACATCCTGCAGATACATGATCTGTTTGTTATCCTGCGACCAGAAGTAGTTTTGGATACCGCGCCCTTTGTCGCGGGTCACCGGCCTGTCATCGTCGGAGCCAATCGTCCTCACCCAGACATTAAGGACTCCCTCAACTGGGGCCAAATAAGCCATGCGGGTGCCGTCGGGGGAAATATGCGGCGCCGTTCTGACCGGATTGCCGAAAATGATGTCGCGGGGGATTAATTGCGTCTGATTCTTAGGAGTAGAGCACGCCATTGCCATAATTAGCCCTCCAGCTATGGCCAGCGACAGAAATGCCCGCCGGCCGAAATAATTAATCATCACCATACCTTATCCATCCTCTTAATAAATGCAACAATCAAGTGAATACCCTGGATAGTTTATACAAAGGTATCGTTGATGTCAGGCGATTTTCAATCCGCAGGTATAAACCACAATGGTCAATTACGTTAGACAATGCGCAAATGTTGCACAAATGGGGCGGATGGCAAATGCGTTGTCGTATATAGACCAAATTGGTCTATAAATAGCCTGAAAAGCCGCTAATTTTTTAAATATTGTGAATTAAATCACTTGACATTTAGGTAATCGCAACCGATATTATTATCAAATAGTATAATAATAGAGCTAATCCCGCGCAGGTTGGATTAGATTGGTGTGAACGAATTCACAATAAATGATAACAACAGCCGATTGATGGCGCAGGGATCAGCTTTCGGAGCCATATGAATCGACGTGATTTCTTAAAGATAACCGCGACCGCCTCCGGCGCTCTGATGACCGGCGAGGCGCTGGCATCGGGAGGCAAAGCGCATGTTGACGATAGCAAGGCGCTCGGTGTCCTGGTCGATACTACGACGTGTATCGGCTGCCGCAAATGCGAATGGGCCTGCAATCAAGCCAACAAGCTGCCCTCCCAGGATATTAAGGCGTTTGACGACAAATCCGTGTTCAATGGCCACAGGCGTCCGACAGATGGCGCCTACACGGTAGTCAACACCTATCCCGACCCCGAAATTCCAGACAGGCAGCGCTACCTGAAAGTGCAATGCATGCATTGCAACGATCCCGCTTGCGTCTCGGCCTGCATTGTCGGGGCGTTCAAAAAGACCGAGCTTGGGCCGGTGACATATGACGCCTGGAAATGCATGGGATGCCGTTACTGCATGCTCGCCTGCCCTTTCCAGGTGCCGGCCTACGAATACAGCAACGCCCTGACACCCAGGGTGGTCAAATGCTCATTCTGTCTTGAAAGAATCACCAGGGAAAACAAGGTTCCCGCCTGTGTTGAAATCTGCCCCAACGAGGCGCTGACATTCGGCACCAGGAAAGGCATATTGGAATTGGCGCATGCCCGCATCATTCAATTCCCGGGACGATACAACGAACATATTTATGGAGAGCATGAGGTCGGCGGCACAAGCTGGTTATATCTGGCCGGTGAGGATTTCTCGGTAACCGAGCTCCCCAAACTCGACGAACGTCCAATTCCGGAGTACACTGAGTCGATCCAGCATGGCGTCTTCAAGTCATTCGTTCCGCCCATTGCGCTGTACGGGCTATTGGCGCTGGCCATGCATTCATTCAAGAACAAGGGGTCGAACGGAGGGAATCATGAGCGCTCATGAAATGGCGGCTCCCATCAGACAGCCTTTCCTGACCAGGGGCACCAAGATACTATTGGCCATTGCCGGTATCGGAGCCATCGCATATATCTACCGCCTCTTATTCGGCCTGGAGGCCGCGACCAATCTCGACAATCAATACCCCTGGGGCATATGGATATCGATCGACGTTGCCACCGGCGTGGCCCTGGCCGCCGGCGGATTCACAACCGCAGCTCTGGCCCATATATTTCATCGCGAGAAGTATCATGCCATAGTTCGCCCGGCCCTCCTGACCGCCATGCTGGGGTATACCTTCGTCGTTATCGGCCTCCTGGCCGATCTCGGCAGATACTACAATGTCTGGCATCCGATGTTTCCCTCCATGTGGCAGGGAAATTCCGTGCTGTTCGAGGTCGGCATGTGTGTCATGATCTACCTGACCGTGCTCTACATAGAATTTGTGCCGATCGTGGCGGAACGATTCAAGGGGCGGGTGAGCCTTCCAGGTCCTCTGGCGCCGTTCAATCGGCCGGCCGAATGGCTGATAAATCTCTCCGAAAGGACGTTAGGCCGTTTTATATCGGTATTCATCATCCTGGGCGTGGTGCTGTCCTGCTTACATCAATCGTCGCTGGGCACCTTGATGGTGATCGCCCCGACGAAAGTTCACCCACTTTGGTATACGCCGATTTCGCCTCTGCTCTTTCTCATGTCCGCCATCGCGGTCGGTTTCCCGATGGTCATCTTCGAATCGCTGCTGGCGGCCCGCTCGTTCAAGCTGGAGCCGGAGCGCCATGTCCTATCTTCGTTGGCAGCCTACATCCCGGTTTTACTTGGGGCCTACCTGGCCGTCAAGGTGGTCGACCTCACGCTAAGAGAGGCCTGGCCGTATGTGCTTGAGGGCAGCCTGCAATCGACCATGTGGCTGATAGAAATGATGGTGGGCATAGTCGTTCCCATCGTCATTCTGTCCGTCAAACGGCTTCGCCGCTCGATGACGGCCCTATTCGTGGCGGCATCGCTGGTAGTTGTATTTGGAGTCGCGCTTAACAGGATTAACATGTTTTTGATTGCCTACAAGCCGCTTTATCCTGTCAAGAGCTATTTCCCATCGATATTCGAAATATCCGTAACGATCGGCCTGACCGCCGCGCTGGTGCTGGTCTACCGCGCGGTTGTGATGATATTTCCCGTGATAGCCGCGCCCCATAAGGAAAGGCCGGCGGGATATTTCGCCAATGTCGATGCCCTGGCGCAGGTAAAAAGAGGATAAGGGATATGAATAAATTCAAATTGCTCATCTTTTCGATGATGACATATGGGGCATTAACCTTCGCAGCAGCCGACTCGCAGGATAATCATCTTTCCAAAACCGAGAAACTGGATTGCAGCCAGTGCCATACCTGCGATCAACCGACCGCCACCGACCCGTGCCTTAAGCCATGCCCAACCAGTTCTTGGGCCCAGCAAACGTCGAAGCATTCCTTAATCGAGGCCCCGGACTCGATGCTCCTCGACAAGCTGGTAAATGAATATAGCGCCGTGCATTTCAATCACAGGGTTCACGCCGACATGTCGGACATGGGCAAAGGTTGTGAAACCTGCCATCATTTCAGCCCGCGGGGACACATTCCACCTTGCAGCGAATGCCACGGACAGGCCAATTCCTCCAATCTCGGGCAGCCAAGCCTCAAGGGGGCTTATCACAGGCAGTGCTTGAGTTGTCACCGTGAATGGAGCCATGACACGCAGTGTTTCGTGTGTCATTATCCGATGGATGGCAAAGTGGTTCAAAACACCAACCACGATCCGACCGACATCATGGGCAAATCCCACCCCATAATCACTGTGCCGAGCAAAAAAATTTACTACACACCGTACAAGGCCGGCCCCACCGTGACATTTTACCATCAGGAGCATATCGATCTCTTCGGATTGCGCTGTGTCAACTGCCACAGCCAGGAGAACTGCTCCTATTGTCACGATATCGACAAGCCGGCCCGACCGGCCAAGTCGCAGGAGGAGGTGCACGCCGTCTGCTCCGGCTGCCATAAGACCGATGCTTGTCGCAAGTGTCATGGCACAAGAGAAAAAGCGGCCTTTACCCACGCCTCCACCGGCTGGCCCTTAAACCGATATCATGTTGATCTGGCCTGCCGGGCCTGTCATCCGACCGGTAAACAGATCGCCAAACTCAGCAACGAATGCACCGCCTGCCATAAGTGGAATAACGAGACATTCCAGCACGCCGTGACCGGCCTGCAATTAGATGACACCCACGCCGAAATGGATTGCGTGGATTGTCATGCCGGCAACAAATACGGCGCTGTGCCGGATTGCTCCTCCTGCCATGATGACAACAGGTCGCACAAGGCCAACCCTCCCGGAAAATATATCAAGGTGGCGTCGAGGTAGCTGATAAACGTTTGGGGGATGATATCTCCGCAGCCTTCTCTTCGAGGATTTCAGGAAGCCGCCGTGCCAACAGCAGGCGGCTTTTCCTATTTGCCGCACCGGACTGCCTCCAGCCGGGCTAAATTTGCCCGTCCCACAAAAATGCCGGGGTCACCGTTGCGCCCCGGCCACAGATTAGCCCTCGAATTCATAAGAATCCGCTATTTATCCGCAATCTCCCCGGAAAGGCGGCGTGCCGATGCCCTTGAGGTAGCTGACCAGATAGACCACGTCGATTCCGTTCACTCCACAATCGCCGTTGGCGTCACCCGCCAGGAGAGGATCAGGGAGCGAACCCATGCCTTTCAGATAACTCACCAGGAAGGTCACGTCGATGCCGTTCACAATGCCATCATTATTGGCGTCACCAGGAATATATTGGATTATGGTGGTATCGACATAAGTGGTCGCCTCGGCCACCGACAATCTCAACTCGGTATTGCCGGCTATATCGATATTGAGCGCCTCGAAATGATAAGTATGGCCATGCGAGCCGCTATAGAAAAAGCTGGTATCGGGCAAATCGTTCCTGATCTGGCTCCAACCCCCGTTATCGACTCTTGCCCAAACATCGAAAATATTAGCCAGCCCCGAGCCGCCGGCATCCGTCCCTCGCGAAATTCTGACAGGGATATTTCCGCTGTTCGACGTATCGGGCGCGAAAGCAAGGCAGCCCGTGGGCCGGGTGGCATCATAATTCAACACCACCGACGTCGCGTTCGCATGATTGGCGTTCCCGGCGTTGTCCAGAAGCCAGACATGCATTGTAATACCACCCTGGGTTGAGATAGTGACATTCCTTGGAGATGATGCCATCGAGCCGGTCGTATCGAATGCCGAGGTCGGGGCCGCCCCGAGCTTATAAAGCGCCTTCTGAATTCCGCTCGGATCCGATGGATTTGTCCAGGTGATCGTGAATATTGAATTGTTTCTCCAGGGGCTGGGATTCGAGCCATTGGCCAGAAGGTTAATCGGCTCCCCCGGTGGAGTCGCGTCGATCAGGATTGTCCAGATAGTTGACCAGGGCGACCAATTGGTTCCATTCCCGGCCCGGGCATGCCAGTAAAGAGTGTCTTCGGGCAGATTACTCGAAGGGGTGTACTGGGAGGCGCTCAAGTTACTCACATTGAACAATGGCGATGAGAAATCAGCGTCATTATCTATCTGAAAATGGTAAACTGTCGCGCCTGTGGGGCTGGAGAAATCGAACAATGGCCGCCTGGCACTTGTCGCCGAACCATTCGCCGGCAAGAGAAGGGTCGGCGCCATTGGGGCATTTCTTACTGCCAGGTCGGCGGTCATGACCTGACCATTATTTGAAATACTTGTTACCGCTACGTATGTAGTATTGGCATTATAATCTTTCGAGTTGGGGGTGCTGGTATTGTTGAATGCATGATTGTTGGTCGATCCCGGATAAGGATCTCCCGAATCTCCCGAATTAATATCTTGCTCCAGGTCCCAGTCACCGTCAGCCTGCTCGAGCGCCACCTCGTAGTGCCCATTTGACGTGTATCCGGGATACCATTGGTCGTTGTTGCCGCTGACACCTTCATCGACGTGATAGAGCATCAGGCCTTCCGATGGCAGATAAGCATCAAAACCTGTTTGTTGCCTGTTTTCGGCCAGAAAATACTGATTGCCCTGTTGGCCATCGGTCCAGAGCCGATATACGACCCCGGTATCCTCAACCGCCGGAAATGAAGCCGCTGTTATACTGTTGCTCACGATTATGGCATCGGCAAACCCCAGGAAAACCCTGCTATAGGCGTCGAAATGAGCCGGCGAATCGCCCCGGGGCCCGTTCCAGCTTCCACCGGCCATCACCGACCAGCTCCCCAGGCCGCGCGAGTCGTAATCATAATCATAGAAATCGGGCAGGCCGAAAACATGGCCGAGCTCGTGCGAATAGACGCCGCACGTCATATCGCCGGCCGACGACCAGTATTCCGGTTCCATCGAATATGAGTTTACCCAAACGCCATCCACGTAAGGATCCAAGAAACATGACCAGGCGTGCGACCAAATGTCATTGACATTCCCGGTCCATTCCGCGCCGGGTCCGGTATGTATTACAAAAAGGGCGTCAACATAGCCATCGTTGTCATTATCATATTGAGAGAAATCGACATAGGGATTTGCGGCGGCAACGGCGTCCTCGGTTAGCTTCTGGGCATTATTGGGCCAGGCGCCGAATCCATACTCGCCATCGACATAATATGCATAGGTTTGAGGCATCTGGAGCCAACCGGTAGACGAAGGCAGATTGACTGTAATTATGTCCAGAGTTCCATACGAGGTCTCTTGATAGTAGTCCTTAACAGTGTTTCCCGTGGAGCCGAAAATAAGATTGTCGAAATAGGCCGGAGCGACCTGGCTGGGGTGGTCGGTGAAGCGCACCAGAATCGCGATTGCCTTAAATGGTCCCGAGGGCTGGTCCAGGGCGGCCAGCCTTCTTGATTTCCCCTGATTTATCCCCTTTTCCCTGAAGAAATTCGGATTGCTCATGAACACCGGTCTGGCAATCTCCCCGGATTTTATCATCTGCAGAACCCTTTCGTTCGGGGGCATGGCCGATGTCGCTGTGACCATAGCCAACAAAGCTGCGAGTACCAGAGTGGCGAACGTCATTTGCATCTCCCTGATTGTCGTATTGCTGAGCAACCGAGTCGTAGGCGGCTAAATCCGCATCCCAAATCAATTTATCATATCGATTAAAAACGTCAAGCGGAAAGCGCCTCGAATTGAAAGATGGGCGGCATATCAGGAAAAATTCGATATAAAAAGGGCGATTAATGGCCGCCGGTCAAAAGCCGCGCGATATCGTTGTAGGTCACGAATACCATCAATAACAGAAGGAGCCCCATCCCCACTTGCTGCCAGAATAGTCGCTTCTTAAAGGGTATCGGCCTTCGTCTGATAGCCTCAACCGTGAGAAACACGAGGTGCCCACCGTCAAGAACGGGAATCGGCAATATGTTCAGGATCGCCAGATTTATCGAGAGAAAGGCGGCCAGGTTAACCAGATAAGGCAGGCCGCGTTTGAGGGCTTTGCCGGCCTGGTCGGCTATCATCACGGGACCACCGAGTTTTTTAATGGATTCCTGCCGCGTGACCAATTTCCATAGGAAATCGAGCGTTACCCCGGAAACGAAAAATGCTCCCTGAAATCCGCCTTTGATTCCCTCTCCCAGCGAGGTTGGAAAGAAATCATAGACCGGTTCGATACCGATCCGACCCTCGGCGCGCGTGACACCCAATGAATCCGTGAATTTGATTTTCAGGGTGCGAAGCGTGAGCAGGTTGCTATGACCGTTGCGACTGTATTTGATGACCAGGTCCTGGTCCGGTTTCGTCTTGGTATATCCGACCAACTCATTGAAATCCCTGAAGAACCGCCCGTCGATCGCGATTATTTCGTCGCCATCTCTCAGGCCGGCCGAGGCGGCCGGGGTATCCGGCATGACCGCGCCAATCTCGGTGGTATTGGGACGGTATACCGGGTCGCCCCAGGCCCATATCCAAATAATGAAAAGGAATATCGCAGTTAAGAAGTTCATCACCGGCCCAGCCGAGATGACGGCGGCCCGTTTCCAGATCGGGGCCGATAGGAATTCCCCCGGTTCGCCGCTCGGTTGGGTGTCGTCATTGGCGAAATCGGGGATATCCCCTTTCATCTTGACGAAACCGCCCAGGGGAATAATCCCGATGCAATATTCGGTTTCCCCGATCTTTTTGGAAAATATATTCGGCGGGAAGCCCAACGAAAATTTCTCGACAATGATCCCTGACCGCTTGGCGGCAATGAAATGCCCCAGCTCGTGGACAAAAATGAGAAGCCCTAAAATTGCTACAAATGGTATTATCCAGGTAAACATCATGCTTTCCTAATCCCGCATATGATAAATCGCCCGAGGCCGGCAAAGTTCCCTTCAATAATAATTTGGGTCATTCAAACGCTTCGCGCCAGCACAAACTTCCGGACAGCGTCTCTGCCGTATTGATCGGCCTGCGTAATCTTTTCAACACTGTCGCATTCAATTAACCGCGCAAGATTTAAGGCATCTTCCACGGCGCTAAAGATATCCGGAAACTGAATTCGCCGGCTCAGGAAAGCATCAACGGCGGCCTCATTGGCGCCATTGAAAATCGCCGGGGCCGCGCCGCCGGCCGCCAGAGCCTGACGGGCCAACCGAAGGCTTGCGAACCTGGTCTCGTCCGGCGGCTCGAAATCGAGGGAAAGGGAATTTTTCAGATCGAGATCCGCAACCGATATCCCTCGCCGCTCCGGGTAAAATAGCGCATATTCGATCGGCAGGCGCATATCGGGTTTCGACATCTGCGCCACTATCGACCCATCGACAAATTCCACCATAGAATGAATGATTGATTGCGGATGAATCACAACATCGATTTTCTCGGCAGGCATTCCAAACAGATGAACCGCCTCGATTATCTCCAGCCCCTTGTTCATGAGCGTAGCCGAATCTACGGTGATTTTCCGGCCCATTTTCCAGGTGGGATGTTGGAGGGCCTGGTCGACAGTGATCCCGGCAAATTTCGCGCGCGGGTAGTTTCTGAAAGGGCCACCTGATGATGTCAAGATAAGGCGCCTGACATCCTGATCTCGGCCGGCCTTCAAGCATTGGAAAATGGCTGAATGTTCCGAGTCGACCGGTATGATCTCTCCTCCGCCATCGCGCAGGGCCTTGTTGACAAGCTCGCCGCCTGCCACCATCGATTCCTTGTTGGCCAGGGCGATCCTCTTCCCCGCCCCGGCGGCGGCCAATGTCGAGCGCAAGCCGGTAACACCGACAATGGCATTCAGCACAATGTCAACTTCCGGAGCGGAGCAAATCGATTCCAGGCCGTCCTGGCCAGATAAGACCTCCACGCCGAGTCGAGCCGCGTCCGACCGAAACATGCCGGCTGCCTTGTCGTCTACAATACAGACGATACCGGGATGGTACTTCTCTACCTGGGATTTTAGCGCCTGGATATTAGAGCCGACAGCCAGGCCGAAAATATTTAGCTCCTCCGGGAATTGGTCAACCACCCAGAGGGCGTTCTGGCCGATTGAACCGGAGGAGCCGAGTATTACTAAATTGCCCAAAATTCCTATTTCTGCGAAGGTGTGTCTTTCACCTGTTTGGCTTTTTCGGCGGCTGGGACCTTGTCGACCCTTGTCAGCTTCAACATGACTACAGGCTCGAGAGGCTTGTCGCCGGGGCCGGTCTTGACGGCGCTGATCTTATCGACGATATCCATACCGTGCACGACTTTGGCAAAGGACGTGAAGTTCTGCTGATCCAGGCGGGTGCTATTTCCGAGATTAATATAAAACTGGCAGTTCGAGGCGCCGGCAGACGACCGCGCCATAGCCACTGTTCCGCGCACCTGCGGAGGGCATTTCGTAGTTTCGTCGGCAAGGCGGTCGGGACCCATGCTGCCGGTACCGGTGCCGGTGGGGTCGCCACCCTGGATCACGAAACCGGGAATTATCCGATGAAATGTCAGGCTGTCATATTTGCCGGAATCGACCTTGGCGAGGAAATTGGCGGAGTGAATGGGGGCTTCCTTTTCGAATATTTCGAGATAATAATTCCCGAGATTTGTCTGAACCTCGACGATCGGATTCCTGGCTTCCATCTTCTTCTCTGCTTTCTGGTCAGTGGCTTTTTCCTGGGCGATTGCCAGGCCAAATGACATTGTTGCGGCAAGTAACACTGCTGCGAATTTGCTTAACACATTATCCTCCTTAGGATTTGATTCCCTCTCGAATCTATTTTTCAATAACGATTATACTGCCCCGTCGCCGTCATGTTTCAAGCTGATACGCCAATCCGGCATCATCAATTACGAAAAAACGGGGCCGATGTCCAGCGAATTATTGCGCCTTTCATGGAATGTTTTTTGATATTTGACTTAATGAAAATGATAATTATATTGGCTATATAGCTATATGAGAAAAGCAGATAAATACACAGTTATGGCAATGACCGCGATGGTATCAATATGCGCCTATACCAGCGCCTATTCCCTTGTCGCCCCACGTGGTACGGATACCACTTTCGAGGTCTTGACCTGGAACGTGCACGAATTTCCGGGATCCGGGTTTCGAACGATCGACACCCTGGCGATCCTCATAAGCGACCTCGATATCGACATGATCGCATTCCAGGAAATAGCCGACACGGCCGCTTTTCGCGGGCTCTTGACGAGGCTTCCCGGATGGACCGGGATCTACGCGCCATACGATTACCCCACAACACCATATATCAAGACCGCCGTCATATGGCGAACAGATCGGGCCACTGTCAATTACATCGAACAGCTTTTTGTCGGCTATTCATACCAGTTCCCTCGCCCGCCTATCCATGTCTTCGCCACCGTTAATTGCGGCGGAGGCCAGTTCGATTTCCACCTGATAGACATGCATCTCAAGGCATTGAGCGACCAGGAAAGCCAGGACCGCCGCCGCGCGGCGATACTGATGCTCAAGGCGTACCTCGATATCAATGTGCCGGCCGCGCCGGACCATGATTGGTTGGTGGTCGGCGATTGGAACGATGAGCTCGAGGACCCCCAGAGCGAAAATGTCTTCTGGCCCCTCTTGATTGATTCACTCGATTATCGATTCCTGACATTACCGATGGCGGGGATTCCATATTGGGCGTCATACCCGTCTCTCGGATCGCTGATCGATCATATTATGATTGCCAGCGACGCCAACGTGGAATATGACAGCGGCACGACTATCACGTTGCGTCTCGACGATGAATATTCTAACTACGCAAATCGCATCTCCGACCATCGGCCGGTCATGTCGATGTTTGCGGGGCGGCCGATATCGGCCGTGGACGAGCCCCTGCCTAATCGTCCAGAGCTATTGACAATCTATCCGAACCCTTTCAACGGCTCGACGAATATCAACGTGGAATTACCTTACGCCTCGCGTTTCAGAATCGATATATTCGATATCCTGGGAAGAAATCGCGGGGTGGTCGCCGAGGGCAATTACCGGCCGGGACATTATCGCTTCTCGGTCGCGGCGGACCACTGGTCGAGCGGCGTATATTTTGCAGTCCTGCAGACGGAAAACTCCCGATCAATTGCCAGAATGACGTTGCTCAAATAAGCCGTATCGCCGATCGAGCCCTGGCGTGATTCGACAGGATATCAAGGCATTATTGTCCGATGCTGACATATCAGCCGTCTATTGAATTAAATTGGCTTCCATTAGAATTTTATAGACAGGTATTTTAGGGCGAATGGCGCTCGGCGCGCACGCCCGTCGAAATTTTCCCGGCGCCTGGGACTTAGAATCCGAGTTCTGGCTCGCGAAGTTTTCTTAGGTGACGATCCCCGGTCGCAAAGCAGGAAGGCGGGCCTCGTAAAGACCCGCCTTTCGCGGTACCCACAAGAATCCAAAATTACATCAGGTTACCATCGAAACCCGAAAGTCATTTTATACCAGGCCCTGATCGATCATGGCGTTGGCAACCTTCATGAATCCGGCGATATTGGCTCCGTTGACATAATTGACAAAGTTGCCGTTCTTGCCGTATTCCACGCACTGTCTATGGATCGCTTTCATGATGCCGTGCAGGCGCTGGTCGACCTCTTCGCGTGTCCAGGATAGCCGGAGGCTGTTCTGCGACATTTCGAGGCCGGAGGTGGCCACGCCGCCGGCGTTGGCCGCCTTGCCGGGGCCATAGAGAATCTTGTGATCGATATAGACGTTGATGGCATCGGGAGTAGAGGGCATGTTAGCGCCCTCGCTGACCACATAAACGCCGTTCTTCACAAGGTTCTCGGCATCTTTGCCGTTGATCTCATTTTGCGTGGCGCTCGGGAAGGCGCAGTGGGCCTTGTTGTCCCAAAGCGGATTGCAGTTGGCCCTGGGATCGAGCGGCACGTAGACAGCCGATCTGTATTTATCGGTATATTCCTTGATTCTGCCGCGGCGATTGTTTTTCAGATCGAGGACGAAGGCCAGCTTTTCGCGATCGATACCGGCCTCGTCGAGGATATAGCCGTTGGAATCGGACATAGTTAGCGGCTTGGCGCCCATATCGAGCAGCTTCTCGCAGGTGTACTGCGAGACGTTACCGGATCCGGAAACCAGGCATGTTTTCCCCTGCAGCGATTCGCCCCGCGTGGAGAGCATCTCGGCGGCAAAATAGACCGCGCCGTAACCGGTGGCCTCGGGCCGAATCAGGCTTCCGCCCCAATTCAATCCTTTGCCGGTCAGGACACCCGTGAACTCGTTGCGAAGCTTTCGGTACATTCCGAACAGGAATCCGATCTCTCGTCCGCCGACACCGATATCGCCGGCCGGCACGTCGGTATCGGGTCCGATATGGCGGAACAGCTCGCTCATGAAAGTTTGGCAGAAACGCATGACCTCGTTATCCGATTTGCCCTTGGGATCGAAATCCGAACCTCCCTTGCCGCCCCCCATCGGCAGAGTGGTCAGGCTATTTTTGAAAACCTGCTCGAATGCGAGGAATTTGAGGATACCGAGATTGACCGTGGGGTGGAAGCGAAGCCCGCCCTTATATGGGCCGATAGCGCTGTTCATTTCAATGCGGAATCCGCGATTGACCTGGACCTCACCCTTGTCGTCCATCCAGGGGACCCTGAACATGATAATTCTCTCCGGTTCGGCGATTCTCTCCAATATTTTGGCCTTGCGAAACACTGGATTCTTGTCGATGACCGGCATTAATGATTCGGCTACTTCCTGAACTGCCTGGTGAAATTCCTTTTCACCGGGGTTTTTTGCGATCAGGTGTTCCATGAACTCTGTGACTCTGCTTGGCATTAACATCTCCTTGCCACTGATGTTAAGTTTGAACGGAGCCTGGTGGGGTAATATTTCCCGCTTCAGGCAGTATTAATGATCAATAAGAACGTCAAATTGAACATGCCCTTGTTCAATTTTTCACAAAACTGGACTGAAAATACCGGTCCTATTCGGATAGTCAAGCGAAAAAGGATGAAAAATAACGCTCGTTGAAAAATATTTTTCTGCGGGTAATTATTACCCACAAAGCAATGACCACCAAAAAAGCCCTTGAATAATAATGGATTAATCTCTGGAAAAATTCTGTCGACTGGGGAATTATTCCCCGCTTAGATTTTGTAAATTTCACGCCGAGTTTCGAGGCTTTCGACGTATTTCTGGGGCCATGTTTCCAAGATATGCCTTAGTTTTGCCGATCAAGGCAACTTGTCGTGGTAAGGGAAAACAAAAAGGCCATCTCCCGCTTAAGAGATGGGCAGTGAAGTCTGGCGGATATTATCGGGGCGAGAGGATTTGAACCTCCGACACCCTGGTCCCGAACCAGGTGCGCTACCAGGCTGCGCTACGCCCCGGACAGATGTATGGCCGGTATATTCTGCCGGCACCGCATAATATTATAATTGGATGAAATGTCAATATCAATCTTGGCTGACTATGTGCGCATGATATCCGAGATTCAATACAAATTATCAGTAAGCCGCCTTCAGAAGATGTTATG
>MEWP01000103.1 GCA_001775395.1 candidate division Zixibacteria bacterium RBG_16_53_22
CCCCTTCAATTCATCTTTCGGATAATCCTGCTTGAGAGTGTGATAAATGATATCAATCGAGCTGTTGACAGTCGGCCTGGCGCCGGCCGCAACGGTCAGAATTTTCATATTGCTCAATTCGGGATCGATGACCTCGCTGTAATAATGAATAGAGGTGACTCCGCCGAAATAACCGACGTTGTCCTCGTAACCTGTTTGGCGAAAACGGTTGTCGATATTATCGCCGCTGACTTTGTCGCCCGAGGCGATTGCATATCCGAGGGTCACCGACGGCTGAAATCTCGTGCCCTTTGATTGCATAGTCGCGCCAATATCGAAAGCGCCGGCTTTGAGCGTGCGCCCCTTATCCTCGCCGCCCATATATGAATACTCAAGCCACGGTGAAATTAAATTCAACAGCTCTCCCTTATACCTGATTCCATACCATTTCGGCTCGCGATTGCGAATGTCGGTATCGCTCCTCGTTATAAAATATGTCGATAAATGATTGTCTTTGTTGGGGTATATATGCGCTTGTAATAAAAAGTCGGTCCAGGTCTTAAATTCGCTTTTCAACGGCGATATCGCATGTATATAGGCGGTTTCAAATACCAGCGGCTTGTATCCGTAGTAATATAATCGGGCGGCATCGAGATAATCGTCATATAGCCATTCGCGGTCCTCGTCGAAATCCTGACGTCCCACCTGGGCGGCCAAACCTCGCACCCCGAAATTGCGAGCCAGTATATAAAGCTGCGTGATATCGGCCTCGAGTTCCCGGCCCGGAAGATAAGTTCTATCGCTGGAAATGTAATATCGCTTTCTTACGCGCAACTGGGCGAAAGCCTGCACTATCTGGCTGGGGTAGGCGGTGAGTTCAAGCCTCACCGCCGGTTCCGTTTCCTGCGAATCCGAATCGAAATAGTCGTGCAGGTCATATTCCTTTTCAAAGGTAAGGGACTGCCTGTATTGGGCGTTCAACAGCAGGTCAGGCGCGATAATCCTGCCGCTCGAGGGATAGGTCATTTCCGTCAACCTGACATCGGGAAACAACTCTCTTTCAATCAGGCGCGTGTCACCGGAGGGCTCAATAATATCTGTTTCGTTGACAAGGAGTATCTGCAGACCCGAAAGCTCCAGCGTATCGGGTGAGGTTCCGTCTATGGCCACGCGGGTGATGGTCCCCTTGATTTTGTTGCTCTTCTTGACATCCCGGGTCTTGATCTTGCGCGCTTTCCATTCCCCCGAGTCTCCAAACTTGCAGCTGACCTCGATGCGCAGTCCTTTCTTCAGCGAATTGAAATTGCTGCGCTCGGCGCCGTCCTCGATAAACTCGGTATGCTCGTAGATTCTAATTGGGATTCCATACATGGTGATGAGGCTGTCTTTCTTGTTCAGGACCTCTATCTCGCCCCGAAGTTTCGGCAGGCGCTCCTTGGGCAGAACCTCGATATCATCGGCGATAAAGACCCGATTCGCGGCGTCCCATACGCCGTCGACCTCCAAAGCCATTCCAGGCTTGGCGCCGAGCTGAAGATATTCGGGATCGCCGGCCGGCGCCGTGCCGGCAAGCGACATAAAGATGACACCGAACACCATGAGCGTTGGGGCGATCCGACATCCTGGAAATATACTCCTGCGAACGTTTAGCGTCATTCAAACCTCCGGTGTTATGATTTTATTGATCCAATTCATCGGCCGCATCATTAAGCAGTTCGGGCGCGATATGTCTCCAGCGTGGCCTGAGCCCATAGAGACAGGCCAAACGCGTCAATGACGCGGCAGTCCACCAGTTAATACGATTATCGAATTCCTGGTCATGAACATCATATGCCGAACCAAATGCCAGGGTGGCGTCGGCAAGCGCTCCGGCATTATCCGAATCCTGGCGAGCCCTCAGTTTAAGATGGGCCAGGAAATTGCCAAAATCAAGTGCCGGGTCGCTTGTTGTCAGGCCGTCGCAATCGAGCAACGTAACGCGCGACGGCGAATATAGCACCTGCTTATCGTAGAAATCTCGATGCGCGACTGCCGGTGCATGCTTCATCATCAAATTCGAGGCTCGCCTTTTCAGCCGGCTGAACATGTCCAGGAGCCTGTCATTCCAACAAGGAAACAGCTCCCCCACGAATAGAAATTTACTTTCCAGATTCTTCAATTCATCATGATAGGAATAGGAGCCGGATATCTCCGTCGGGCTGTTATGGAGTTTGGCGAGCATTTTTCCGGCCGCCTCGCAACCGGGAATATATTCCGGCCGCCCGATCAAGTCATGCAAAGATTCCCCGGCGACAAATTCCATGAAATAGGCCCCGCTCACATCATCGAGGTGGCAGATTTGGGGCACCGTCAAACCGTCAGCGGCCCCGGGGTCAAAGCCATTCCTCTCGAGCCACCGGATTTTGCGCCAGGGATGATTTTTCAAGGCATCCGCGGAGAGCTTGGCGACGAATTTGGCGGGCCGCGTCTTATCGGCCGTGATTTCATAGGCGACAACGCATCGCCTGCCGAGGCGATAGCCGAGAACCCTGATTTCATTTAGTTCCAAATCTCGACCTGACCCAATGGCCACGCATTTCGCCAGTACCGGGATGATATATTCAGGCGAAAAGAGATCGGCCAATTTCGGGAATTCGGGATCATAAGGAAAGAGGGGTATGACCAATCCAAACTCATCGATAATGATCGCGTTTTGATTATTCGCATAAGATTGGTATTCCGCATCAAAGCCCGGCATATAGCCATAGAGGATCAGATTTTCGTGACCTGTGTTCTGTCCCCGGGTCAATTTCATGTTGTACTGTATGGCAAAGCCTCTTTTGCCGCGAGGAACCACTCTGGGGATCCACAGGTCGACGACTTTTGAGTCGGTACTCAAACGGCCCGGCAGAAGGTCGCCCAGAATCTTCCCCATATATTCAGGGTCGGTAGCGAGCATAAATGATGCTGCATTAATTTGAGTCAGCTTTGAAGAACCCTTTGACATTCGTCAAGTATCGCCTTTGTTTTTTGTTTCCATCCGGAATCGAGCCTCCTGAAAGGGCCCACTGAAAGCTGAAACAGGCCGATGGCGAGATAGAACCTGCGCAGATTGCCATCCTCATTTGCCACCATGCAATCTCTATAGGTCTCGCTGAAAACATCTTCCAGTTCTGCATGATCCTTAATAAGGCCGAATAGCCCCAGAAGCCTCAGGTGGGCGCAAAAATTGCCTGTATCGGCCTCGGTTTCGCCGAAATATGACCGGTCAAAATCGATTATAGCCGCCTTATCATCCTGAATTATCACTTGCCCATAGTAAAAATCTCCGTGGACAAACCCCAGGTTCCCGGAAATTCCAGCTTTTCTCAGGGCCGCCAGATGCCCGGTTATTCTCCCGGCCTGCTCGGAAAATTCCGGGGCCACCTGGCAAAGAGACTGTTCGGTTGAGCTGGCATCCGCCAGAATTGAATCGGGCATGAGCCGCAGAAGTGTCGAGCTATCGTTCTGATGAAGCCTGGATATGGCGATCGCGGCCTTCGTGACGTCTTTATGATTTCCAGCCAGCAAGCGATCCAGCATAGGCTCGCCGCTTAATGTCTCCATCAGTAATAACCTGCGCTCGGGAATATAGCCCAAAGGCCTGGGGACAGAAGGGCCGCTCGCTGATTCCATCGCCCTGAACAATTCATCTTGTATGCCGAAAATCCGACTTCCCCTATCGTCGGCGTAAGCTCTCATATAGACGCTCAGACGACGTTTCTCGCCGCTTGACTTATGAATAGCCCTGGTGTCGACTCGAAGTACGGCCCGCCGCTCCGGCTTGTAGCGTATCGTGCTGACCTTAAGCTTGCTGTCCGAAATGCGCCATTGCTCCTGCGGAAAATCGCGGCAGTGTTCATACAACAAACGCTGAATTTTTTTGGGATTGGAGATGATCCGCAAGCCGTCTATCAGGCAATCGTTGGGATAAAAATATAGTAGCGCCTTTTCGTCATCCAGGCGCAAAACCGATGGCAGATCGGGAATGGCTGTCCATCTTGCCTGCTGCGATTTTGCGACAGCCAGTTCATAGTCATCCACGGTATGGAGCTTGGCGTAGAGGATGATCTCTTCCGGCTTTTCCGACCGGGGGCCCTGGGCGATCACTCTATAGGCTATCAGGCAATTGGTCGATGGTTTATATCGGATATACGTTATTTCACAGCTTTGGATCTTCCCAATGGCGCACTGAGGGTGCGACTCCAGCAGCTTCCAAATCAGCCCCGGGTCGAGCAGCCTCTTGAGTTCGGGAAGGTCCGGATCGTTGGGAATTTCCCGGCATCCTGATGTCAAATATTCATGCACGGTCGAAATCGATCCTGTCATATGCCAATAAGCAGTAATCGCATAATACGACACCTTTGCCTATCGGCAATTTAAATACATCGTTATCATTGTCGCTGAATTTTGCCTTGTGAGACGGAAGCAGAGTCGTTATCGGTGCCCGAAATGACATATTCATCCGCTACGTAGTCTCTGAAACCGATATTATTTTTCAGAAGTTCCGCAAGCAAGCCTTCATCTACAAGCTGACCGTCTCTAATGAATACCACCCAGTCGGCCAGGTCAAGGAAATTAAGGCGATGGGTAATAATGAGCAATGTCCGGCCCCGTTTCAACGCTCGAAGAGCCTCTTTGGATTCCTTCTCGGAATGAATATCGAGGCCGGTGGCAGGCTCATCGAATAACATCACCGGCGAATTGCGCAGGGCCGCCCTGGCGAAACTTATCCGCTGACGCTGGCCGCCGGACAAGGTCAGGCCCCCCTCGCCGACCATCGTCTCGTACCCCGATGGCAGATTACGGACAAAACTGTCGGCCCCCACCAACTTCGCCGCCTCTATCAATTCCTCCATCGATGCTTTGGGCTTTCCGAATGCGATGTTTTCCTTGATACTGACGCGGAACAAGAATGGCTCCTGTGTCAGGCTGGTAATCCTCTTGCGAAGGCTCTTGACGCGATAATCGGAGATATTTCTGCCATCGATAACAATGGCGCCCTCTTGCGGTTCATATAGCCTTAGAAGAAGCTTGGCTATAGTCGACTTACCGGCCCCTGTCGGCCCCAACAGAAGCGTTGTCTTCCCCTGCGGAATATGGCAAGTGAAATCACTCAGGACTTTCTTGCCGTTGGCGTATGAGAAACTGATATTTTCAAATGTGATATCCCCGTTGATGGCGCCGGCTGAAACGGCATTTTCCTTATCTTTGACCTCCGGCTCAAGCTCCAGTATCTCCATCACTTTCTCGCCCCGGGCCGATGCTTTCGAGATTCTCACCGACAGACGCGCTATGCCCAAGAGCGGCCGATAAACGCTGCGAAGATATGAGAGGAAAATTACCAGGTCGCCGGCGGTTATCTGGCCAATCAGCGCCTTCCTGACTCCAAACCAGAGCACCAGGCCGGTGCCCAGCGCTCCGATCACCTCGACTATGCGCGTGTAGTTGGCCGTCAGTCGGGTGGTTTTCAAGCTGGCCCTGAAATCGCTGCCAACCGATTTGCTCACCAGCTTTTCGCGTTGGTCCTCCTGCGCAAAGCTTTTAACCTGGCTTATGCCGGCAAACGTCTCCTGCACCGACGTTACCATCTTGCCGTATTTTTCGCGCTGCTTGCGCGTGGCTTTCTTTATCTCGCCGGAGAATTTAAATGACGCCAGCAGAAATAGCGGCATCACGCACAATATCATCAGGCCCAGTTGCCAGTCGATCCAGAACATCAGGATGAGAATCCCCAGTATTTGAAGCAACTGCCCGCTGAGCCTCAACACGGTTTCGACCAGCAGCTCCTCAAGCAGGGTTATATCGCCCGTGATGCGGGTCAGGAGATCGCCTGTCTCCCGATAATCGTGGTAGGTTTGAGGCAATCTCTGGGCATGAGAGAAGACTTGAAGCCGGATCGACGCCGCCAGGGCGTGTCCGACAGTCTTGGCCATCATATCCTGGGTGTAACCCAGAAGCCCCCCGATTATTGCCAGCCCCAGAACGGCCGCTACCGCCAGACTCAGAATCGTCATCGGCTCCATGCCTGTCAGGGGCGCCAGGAAAGATGGCGTATTTTGCGTCTTGGACGGCATGATAATATAATCGAGCACGATCTTAAGCGGCCAGGGCCCCAGCATCGACATAAGCGAGACGCCTATCATCGCGGAGAACCCCAGAAGGAGCTTGGTTCGGTGCGGCTTGAGATGCCCTCCAAAATGATGGAATATCTTTTTCAGCGCCTGGATATCGACCCTGGGAAGCCTGTAATTAATCTTCATATCAGGTGGCCGCCTTGCTCTTGAGGGTCCTCATGATTCCCTCGATTTTCTCGATCCTGTCTTTCCAGGTGTGCTTTGATTGGGCCTCCAACCTGGCGCGTTGCCCCAACCGTCGCGCCAGGTCCGGATCATTCTTAAGTTGGATAAGGGCCCCGGTCAGGGCGGCCGGATTCCCCGGGGGTATCAGAAGCGCGGTTTTATCATTTTCCAGGATCTCGTCAATCTGGCCGATTCGCGATGCGACAATCGGCTTGCCGGCTGCCATATACTCGAAGATTTTCAGCGACGAAAAATAAAAGTCGGGCAACTCCGGATATGGCGCAACGGCCACGTCGATCTGGCGCATTAAACGGGGGATATCCTCCTGCGGCACCGCCCCGGTGAATACGACCTTGCCGTTTAATCGATTTGCCTGGCAAAAATCGTCCAATTGGTTTTTCATTTTGCCGATATCGCCAATTATCAACAGCCGCACATCATCGTGAATTTCCGTTATCCCGGCAAACGATTCCAGGAGTATGTCTATTCCATGCCAGGGCCTCAGGTTTCCCACAAAACCGATCGTAAACCGGCGCGGTTTGTCTGGCTCGCCTGTCGCGGCGCCGGTGTGGCTGAATTTTTCCACGTCGACTCCGTTCGGGACCACGGTAACTTTCGAATCCGGAACCGTCTTCAATATATAGTCTTTTAGTTGATTGGAAACGGCAATAACGGTATCAGCCGACGAGAACAACCGCCTCTCGATTTCCCGGGCCTGCTGCATCAGCTCCAATTTCCTATACCGTGAGGCCTCCAGTACCAGCGGCGCATTGACCTCCAATATGAACGGCAGCCCCGAGGATTCCACATAATTAAGCCCGGCAATGGAGAAAAGTGAATATCTCTCATAGAAGAAATCGAATTTTTCTTTGCTTCCCAGCTCGCGCAGGAATTGTTCGAAATGAGGATTTTGGTCTATCTCCTCGTTTTCGGAAACCGCGTGTCTTCCGCCTTGTGCATGTCCTGGGAATTCTGATTTGGCAGGCGGCCGATTTTCGGGCAAGCCTATCACCCGGAATGGGAGTTGTTCATACCCCTTGTGCCGGTCGCCGCGCAAGACAGCGGTCACTTTATGGCCGGCATGGACAAGGGCCCCGACAAACCCTCGTATATGGGCGGACGCGCCTTTGGTGCCGCCTATCGAAATGCCACGGTCGGCGCAAAAATACAGGATATTCAGGCTGTCGGAGCTGGTTTCCATTCTTATGACTTTCCGGCTATCGTGTCCTCGATTATTCTCATATCTTGAGTTTCCCTGAATAAATTAAAAAGACGCGCCGCGTTTTTCCGCAGATCGAATTTCTCAGCCGCCTTTTCCAGCCCCCGATTAGCGTATTCTTTGCGCAAAGGCTCCGATACCAACAGCCTCTCGAGAGATTCGCTTAAGGACTTCGAATCATTGGGGCTGACAAGCAGGCCATCTTTCCCGGAATCGACAATTTCCGGAATTCCCGAGATATTGGTCGATACGACTGGCAGCCCTGTGGCCAGGGCCTCGAGCAGGACCGTGGGAAGGGCATCCTGGTTGCCATCCTCGCCAACCACGCATGGCAGGCATAATATCGCTGACGACTGCATCAGGCTCATGACCTCATCCTG
>MEWP01000104.1 GCA_001775395.1 candidate division Zixibacteria bacterium RBG_16_53_22
GGATGCTTGTCCGGCGCAATGCTCAAAAAGGCCTACCTCGAGGCTATCCGGCAGGCCGGCTTTGTTAATATCCAAATTGTCGATGAGCGATCATTCCCTATCGACGACATGCTTAACGATTCGACGGCACAAGCCCTGCTGAAAGAAATGAAGGTTCCGGCCGATAGACTCGGCCACGATATTCAAGAGAGTATCCTAAGTGTCAATGTCTCGGCCCGCAAGCCGAACGTTTAACGCTGCTGCCCAGCCTTAGGCCCGGGCGGGCCGCGCCTCCCCCGTCCCGGGGGAGGAGAAACTCGCCGCGTGTGCCGACACGATACTGACAACGGCCATGGCGCGGCGAGTTTCTTTTCGGCCCAAGGGGCCGAGCGCGGCCCGCCCTATGATATCGCGATTCCTGCCGCGCCTCTTTGTTCAGCGCTGCCGACGGCGCGCACTGCTTGACGGATAAATATCAGGCGATATAATGATGATGTGATATTGGGTGAATCAGGCGGGGCATCGAAATCACCGGCAATTGGGAGCGGGCTTGCTTTCGCCAAGAATGTCGGTTTTCCGATCCTATTCCTGGCAGTTAGTTTCATTTCATGCACAACCGGCGGATTTCGTGCACAATCGAAAACTTCACCTGGCGCCGGTCCTTTGAACTTCTTCAGTCCGGCCATTGCCGGAAACATCAATTCGATCGCGGTATCATATTACGGCCTGGTCATTGAGCGGGCCCTTAGAATGGGTAACGGCGATTTCGAAATTGACATTTCCGACTGTGGCCGCCTTGACAGTTTGCTGGCATTTAATTCCTTTTTTGCTGAAGAGTCGAATTACGATAATATTTCATCCGCGATCGACAGCATAAATATCGACATTTACCAGGGAGGCCTCCAGGTTGGGAAGATAGAAATAAGAGAATTTGCCGGATCGTTCATCGGCCTGGTGAAAGATTTCGATTGTGATACATTGATGGCGGTTGGCAACATCACCGCAATCGCGGGCGAATATGATCTATTTGGTGAGCGGATGAGAGTCCGGCATGGCTCGATGAAATTCTCATCCGCTATATGCGACGAGTGCGAGAGGGTATTGACCATCTTATCTGAGCGAAATAGGGCCCCGGATACGAAATCGGTCGGCCCGCGCAAAAAGATATACTCAAAAATAGCAACAGAGGATGCCGCAAACCTTCATTTTTCGACTGATTATGCCTATTTGGTGTCCGATATGGAGGTCGCATTCTCGGGCGCAACCATGGTCGCGGAATTCACGACATACAGCTTGTTCGACAATTCTTTGAACGCCGACTCCGCATTTTCAATCGCATCGATATTTCTGACGGTCGATTTGCAGCGGAACGCCCTCGCCGCCACTCGACAGGAATGTATTACGTTAACCTTCGATCCCCGATTAAACCTGATATCGACGGATATTGAATTGATCGATTTGCTTCAGTAGGTGGGCGCGCCGATAGAAGACACCTTATGAACAAAGGAATAATATGCAGTTCAAATTCAGCCGCTGTTTCGCCTATCAGACACCCGATGTCGACAAAGCCATAAAATTCTACCGTGATGTCATCGGATTGGAGCTAGTCGAGAATACAGCCGAGACCATTGAATTTCGGGCTGGCCAGTTCCGCTTCTTTCTCGACAAAGGGCCGACTATGGGACCGATTATGGAATTAGTCGTAGCAGATTTGGAGGCAGGCAAAGCGGCGCTGCTTGAGGCGGGATGCCAGGTAGTCAGGTGGGATGGTAAGGGCAGGCCCTGTTACATGAAGGATCCGTTTGGACTCTTGTTCAATGTCTTTGAGGAAACGGAGGCTTTTTCGGGCTGACACCATCGCGGTAATACTGACTGGAACATTGGCGCTCGCCCACTCGTTATGATAAAGCTGTGAGTCCAGACCTGTCTGATAACCGGATTCCAAGGGCTCTGTTCACGAGGTAAGGCGATGCTCGATTTAAGGATAGCCAATAAAGGTGACAGACCGCGGATCGTCGTGGTTGGCGCTGGCTTTGGCGGTATCACCGCCGCCAAAGGTCTGGCACGGTTCCCGGTCGATATATATTTAATAGACCGCAACAATTACCATACATTCACGCCCCTTCTATACCAGGTGGCCGCGGCCGAAATCGAGTCGGGACAGGTAGCCTATCCGGTCAGGAGCATTCTTCGAAAACACGATAACGCCAATTTTATACTCGGCGATGTTGTCGCGGTCGATTTTGACCGTCAGTTGGTGAAAACTGACGAGCTTACCATTTACTATGATTACCTGGTCCTCGGTATTGGAAGCGTCTCTCATTTTTTCAATATTCCCGGGGCCGAGGAAAACGCCTACCAGGTCAAGACTCTCGACCAGGCGACCGCGCTGCGAAACCAAATCCTCGGGTGCTTCGAACACGCCACACACGAGCTGGATGACATCGCCCGTCGCCGGCTATTGACATTCACGATTGTGGGAGGCGGGCCCACCGGGGTGGAATTTGCCGGGGCTATGATAGAGCTAATCAACGGCCCGCTTCGGAAAGATTTCCCGACATTGAATCTGCGCGAGGTTCGTGTCATACTGATCGAGGCCGCCGCGACCGTGATGGGCAGTTTTGCTTCCGATCTTCAACGCTATACAATCAAACGCCTCGCCAAGATGGGGGTTGAACTTTGCCTCAATTCCAAAGTCAGCAGGATTGAAAGGGGCAAACTCCTGTTAGAGGATGGCCGCTCGTTTATTAGCGAGACCATTATCTGGGCGGTCGGTGTCAGGGCCAATCCCCTGGCTCAGTACTGGGGTTTGCGAACGGGTCGCAATGGGATGGTGTCGGTGAATGAGTATCTTCAGGCGCCCGATCACCCAAATGTCTACATCGTTGGTGATCTGGCAATGATCAAGGACGATACCGGTCCCTTGCCGATGCTTGCGCCGGTGGCGATCCAGGAGGGCAGGGCGGTTTCCCGAAATATTGGAAGGCAGATTGTGAAAAAGGAAATTCGGCCTTTCAAGTACAAGGACCCCGGTACCCTGGCGACCATCGGCCGCAACGCCGCTGTTGCCCAGTTCACCCGCTGGAAATTCACCGGCTTTGTCGCCTGGGTCCTCTGGGTCTTCGTGCACCTGGCCAAAATCATAGGCTTTCGCAACAGGATCCTGGTTCTGGTCAATTGGGCCTGGGATTATTTCTTCTTTGAGCGCGCTGTCAGGCTCATCATGCCTACCGAGCGCAGGACAGATAACATCCACCGTCCGGAGCAGATTGACCTGGCAAGAGAGAAACAACCTTCCCGCCGAGACTGATCATGATCGGCCCACAACAAATCGAAATTTTAATATTGATTTCCGATTGGCGTTGAGTAATTCTTCATCTATTGTATTTATGTGCCCCATGTCGAAAATCAATCGAACATTCGAAATTAAACCTGTCGCGGCCGATGACCGCGAGCGTGCCAGGATTATTCTCACTGAAGAGTGGGGTTCCGCCAGGGTTGTGAGCCGCGGGAAAATATACCAGGCCGATATGCTACCCGGCTTTATGGCAATGACGGATAACGTGCCGGTGGGACTTGTCACATTCAATATTGAGGCGGGCTCCTGCGAGATCGTTACATTAAACAGCCGCCGCGAGAGAATCGGAATCGGCGCGGCCCTGATCGAGGCCGTAAGGCGGACAGCTTCGGAGGCCGGATGCCGTCGCCTCTGGCTTATCACCACCAACGACAACACGCACGCCCTCAGATTTTATCAACGATTCGGTTTCGTCATCAAGGCGGTGCACGCGAACGCAGTCGCCGAATCGAGGAAACTCAAACCTGAAATCCCGATTCTCGGATACGATAACATCCCTATTCGAGACGAAATCGAATTGGAATTAATCCTGCAGACGTTGGCCGAATGATATTGCTCACGGAACCGGAGTGATGTTCATTTCCCCAATAGGCTGGAGGCGCTCTCGTCGACCCACCATGAAAGGCGGCCGCGCTCGGGCCGAATCAGGCTGGCCGGGTATTGCGGCGAGGGCTCCCCAATTGCATTCTTGAAGGCTTTGGACTTGTCCTTTCCCGTGATCAGAAAATAAACCGCCTCGGCGTTGTTTATGGCCGGAAGAGAAAGGGTGAGCCTTATCTTGGGCTCTTCCGGCGCCTGGCTCACCAATACCCACTTGCCGGACTCCGCCAACTCCGGCGAATTGGGGAAGAGCGATGCCGTATGACCATCGGACCCGATGCCCAGAATAACCATGTCGAACCTCGGCCACGGATTCTCGTAATGCGAGCGCAGGATATTTTCATAGGAAATCGCGGCCTGATCCGGTGTGTAGAGGCTGGTAGGCATGATATAAACGTTTTTGTCGGTAATCGGCAGACGCGACAGCATCGCCTCTTTTATCATCCGATAGTTGCTTCGAGGGTCATCGGGCGGGACGAACCTCTCGTCGCCCATATAGAGTCGCATTCTGGTCCACGGCACCGCCTGTCGGAATTCGGTGGCCAACAGCTCGTAGAGTCGGCGGGGAGTTTGCCCTCCAGCCAGGACCAATGAGAAGAGGTTATTTCGAGCCAGAGTCTGCTTTATCCGGTCGATCAGGCCGAGCGCCGCCGCCCGGCTCATTTCCTCTATAGTGTCGAAGACGCGGATGTCGTGCCTTACGAATTTGCCCATACGTGGCCCTCCCTCTTGATTAGTTTCTCGGCCTCCTGTGGCCCCCAGGTGCCAGCCCGGTAAGTATGGATAGGCAATTTCTGCTCGATTACGGGAGCGTAAAGCCGCCACGACTCCTCGACCTCATTGGCGTGGACAAAGAGCGTCTGGTCGCCGGTGATTATATCCAGAAGCAATGTCTCATAGGCGTCGGGAAGCGGCGCGAAGGCCTCGGCGTAACGAAAATGGAGACGTTGCGTCTGCAGTTTCAGCGGCTCACCCAGGGCCTTCATTTCGAAACAGAGGTCGAATCCTTCGTCAGGCTGAAGCATCATATTGAGCGAGTTAAAATGCATGTCGCAGCGGCCGGTGGGATCGAAAATCGAGACCGGAGCGCGTTTGAAATTTATTATAATCTGCGTAATCCTCTCGGGAAGCCTCTTGCCGGTCCGCACATAGAATGGCACCCCGTGCCAGCGCCAGTTGGCGATATCAATCTGCATGGCCACGAACGTCTCGGTTCTGGAGTCGTCGGGGACTCCGGGCTCTTCCAGATACCCGGGGATTTCCTTTCCATTCGCCGAACCTCGCCCATACTGCCCCAGCACCACCTGGTCGTCCATTATCGGCGCTATGGCCCGCAGCACCTTGATTTTCTCGAATCGAATCGAATCGCTGTCGAAAGCCACCGGCACCTCCATGGCCACCAGGGTCAGAAGCTGGGTGAGGTGGTTCTGGACCATGTCGCGCAGGGCGCCGGCGCGGTCGTAGTAACCGGCTCTCTTGCCGATCCCCAGTTCCTCGGCCACCGTGATCTGGACACTGTGAATTCTGTCGCGATTCCAGAGCGATTCGAAGATCGGGTTGGCAAATCGAAACACCAGGAGATTCTGCACTGTCTCTTTGCCGAGATAATGATCTATCCTGTAAATCTGAGATTCATCGAAATTCCTGTGAATAAGTTGATTGAGCGCCCGGGCCGATTCCAGGTCGCGTCCGAAAGGCTTCTCGACGACCAGCCTGGTCCATCCGGGGCTTCTGCTCAAGCCTACTTCGCCAAGCCTTTCAATCGTCGACGGGAATGCGATCGGCGGGAGGGCCAGGTAGAAGACTCTGTTGCCGGTCGAATTAAGTTCCCTTTCAAGCGCCTTAATCCGCTCGGATAATGCCGAGAAATCCTCGAGTTTCTCATCACCGATAGACTGATAGAACAGGCACTCGTCACACCATTTGGTCATCCCGGGATCCAGCGAAATACCGGCCTTGGCGAATGATTCATAGGCCAGCTTTCGGAAACTAACGTCGTTGTATTGCGCCGATCTGGCCGTGCCGAGTATAATCGATTCTCTTCGGATATGACCCCGTCCGGCCAAGTTCAGGAGCGCCGGCAGAAGACTTCGCTGCATGAGATCGCCGGTGGCCCCGAAGATCACGAAAATGTGAGGCTCGACCGGCCTGTTATCCATTGCCGCCCTCCATTTTCATGGCATGCCCGCCAAATTGATTTCTCATGGCGGCCAGAAGCCTGTCGGCAAATGAATGCTGGTCACGCGACCTGAGCCGCTGGATCAAAGACAACGTTATGACTGGCGCCGGCACGTCCAGGTCAATCGCCTCGCTGACAGTCCAGCGTCCTTCACCGGAATCGGCTACAAAAGGCGCTATTTGATCCAGGGTCCGGCTTTCTTCGAGGGCATTGGCCGTAAGATCCAGAAGCCAGGAGCGCACCACGCTGCCATGCTGCCAGATTCTCGAAACCTGATGCAGATCAAGGCCGAGCTCTTTCTTATGCTCGAGAATCGAGAACCCCTCGGCCAGGGCTTGCATCATACCGTATTCTATGCCGTTGTGAACCATCTTGACGAAATGTCCGGCCCCATGCGGCCCAACGTGCCCCCAGCCCTTGTCCGGCTCTGGCGCCAGAGTCTTGAAAATCGGCCCAAGTCGTTCCACCGGCTGCCCGTTGCCACCGATCATGAGGCTGTATCCCTCGGAGAGGCCCCAGATACCTCCGCTGGTGCCGACATCGACATATTCCAGTCCTTTGTCGGAAAGAGCCTGCGCTCGCCTGATTGTATCCTTGTAATTTGAATTGCCGCCGTCGATGATGATATCGCCCTTGGAAAGAAGAGAGATGAGCACCACGATCATGTCATCGGTGACCTTCCCCGCGGGGAGCATCAGCCAGACACCCCTTGGGGCTTTTAGTTTGGCGACCAACTCCTCCGGAGACCTGGCCCCGACCGCTCCCTCTTTGACAACCTCCTCCACCGGCCCCCAACTGCGGTTGTACGCCACAATTTTATGACCCCCGCGCAAAAGACGTCTGGCCATATTGCCGCCCATGCGTCCCAGGCCGATAATGCCAAGCTCCATAAAGTCCCCTTGCTGAATGCTATTCCAATAGACCGAAAAGCAGAGAAAGCCCCTTCGTCTTGTCATGTCCCAGGTTGAGCCTTATCACGCGACGATTACGCTGCTTGAGCGCCCTGAAATCGCCCAGCGCCTGGGCCTGAATCAACTGGCCGAAAGCATAGTTTGTTTCTGGCACCGGGATATCTTTTTCCATCTCGTCGACAAGCTGTATAAACACGCCCGAGGCCGGCCCACCCTTATGAAGTTGTCCGGTCGAGTGCAGGAATCGCGGACCCCAACCCAGTGTCGTGGCGAGCTTAAGACGATCGCGCAGCGAGAGCCTGAAATCCTGCAAGGCCGCTTCCACATCGGGGTCGGGCGCCAGGTAAGCCTGAATTGAAATGTAGTCGCCGATTCTGGCGTTGGCCAGGAATGCATCGAAAGCTTTGTAGGCGACGATTTTCTGCTCCAACAATATCGTTTCGGATTCGCCGCGGTCCATCTTGACGCCCGGTTTGGGAGGCGCCGTCTTTTGCTCCATGGCTTGCCTGGCCAATTCCTTGGCCAATTGAACGTCAGGCTGGTCAAAGGGATTTATCCCCAAAACGGCCCCCGCGGCCGCCACCGCCATTTCCCAGCGAAACATCTCCTGCCCCAGGTCATACTTGCTGTTGAGTTTGAAACGGAGTATCGGGTGCCCGGCGTCCTCTAAGGCCCTGATCGCTTTTTCCAAATCGGGATTCTCCTCCGTGGCCAGCTCATAATAAACGAATACACGGTCTTTCCTGTAGGCCCACGGCTCCTCGATTTCCTCACCGACAATCGGGATTATGCCCTTGTTGTCCTTTCCCGTGCTTTCCGCCACCAACTGTTCGAGCCAGTCTGGAAATGAGGCCAGGGATGGTGTCGTGAAAAAGGTTAACTTGTCGCGGCCCGCGAGCGCCAGCTCGCCCAGCGCCGCACCAAGCTGCAGAGATGGATTTTCGGCCTCGAGAAGGTAGCCGGCGGAGGCTCCGGCCATGTCCCAGCCGCGGTCGAGAAGTTGGTGGGAATCGACTCCTATCAGGGCGGCCGGCACCAGCCCGAATAATGTCAGCGCCGAATAGCGTCCGCCGATCTCCGGATGCCCATCAAAGACCCTGCGGAAAGTTCGTTCGTTGGCCATCCGAATTAATGGCGTCCCGGGATCGGTTATGGCGATGAACTGCCTGCCAGGGGTCGCCGAGGTTTCTCCGACCCTATTCCAGAAATAATAGAAGAACGATGACGTTTCGGTGGTCGTGCCCGATTTGCTCGATACAACGAACAGCGTTCTGGCCAAATCAATTTTCGATTCGATATTGCGCAGCGCGTCGGGATGAGTGCTGTCGAGGACAAGCAGCCGGGCGTAATCATCGATCTTGCCGAAAATCCTCTGGAAAACCTCGGGGGCCAGGCTTGAACCCCCCATCCCCAAGAGCAGGATATGCTTGATGCCTTCCATCTTGACTTCCTCGGCGAAATCGAACATCGCTTTGAGATGCTCATGCATCGGCTCGAAGATATCGAGCCAGGCCATCCGGTTGGTCAATTCGGGCTGGGGCTTTTGAAACCAGACCGTGTGATCGCGGCTCCAGAACCTGTTCGAGAAATCCCGGTCCTCCCAGATGTTCAGACGCCTGTCCACTGCCGGCTGATATTCCCCCAGGCTGAGTTTGTAATCCTGTTGCTGCGAATCCTTGGTTGCGTTCATTTCAACGCCTTTCTCGATTTTGATACAGAACTAATCTTTCCCCAAGAGCAGTTTGGCCCGCTCGATCAGATGCTCGGCGGTAAAGCCGAACTCCCTCATCACCTCATCGCCCGGCGCTGACGCCCCGAAGCGGTTTATCCCGATGATATCGCCGCGCTCGCCGATATATTTATGCCACCCCATCGGTGATGCGGCCTCGATAGCCAGCCTCGGAATAGCCGCAGGGAGGATACTTTGTCGATACTGACTCGGCTGTTCGTCGAAAAGCTCCCACGATGGCATCGAAACGGCGCGGGCGTTGATCCCCTCTTTGGCCAGAGCTTCCCTGGCCGCCAGAATAAGCTGTACTTCCGAGCCGGTGGCAATCAGCACAATATCCGGCTTTCCACCCCCGGCCTCTGATAATACATATGCACCCTTCGATACGCCATCGAAAACAGGGATTTTTTCGAAATCTATGATTGGGAGTTTTTGACGGCTCAAGACCAGGGCGACTGGCCCCCGTCTCGTCATGGCTACTTGCCAGGCGGCCGAGGTCTCGTTGGCGTCGGCCGGCCGAAGCACCACCAAGCCGGGTATTACGCGCAGGCTCATGAGATGGCCGATCGGCTGATGCGTCGGGCCATCCTCCCCCAGCCCGAGACTATCGTGCGTGAAGATGAAAATTACATGGGCATGCATGACAGCCGCCAGGCGAATTGCCGGGCGCATGTAGTCGGAAAATACCAGGAAAGTCCCGGTGAATGGAATCACGCCGCCGTGCTGATACATGCCGTTCGAAACGGCCCCCATGGCATGCTCCCTGACCCCATACCTGATATTTCTTCCGGAGGGGTTGGTGCGGGTGTAATCGCCGGCGTTTTTCAGGTCGGTCTTGGTCGAGGCGGCCAGGTCGGCCGAGCCACCCAGAAAGGTCGGTAAATTCACGGCCATGGTATTCATTACTTTGCCCGAGGCATCACGGGTCGCCATGCCGCCGCTCTCGGCCTTAAACCTCGGCAGGTCGGCATCCCAGCCGGCCGGCAAGTCACGCCCTAAGGCGCGTTCGAACTCGGCCGCCAGGTCGGGATACTCCCTCCTGTAATTTTCGAACATCTGATTCCATTGTGCCTCGTGTTGCCGGCCACGTAAGATTGCTTTTCTGAAATGCGAAAGAGCTTCATCGGGAATATAAAACGGCGGCTCCAGCGGCCATCCAAGATTCTCCTTTGTTTTCCTGACAGCCTCGCCCCCGAGCGGTTCCCCGTGCGCCGACGAAGTATCCTGTTTGGGGCTGCCGAAACCGATATGGGTCTTGACCAAAATGAGACTTGGCCGAGCGGCCTCCGCTCTTGCTTTGAGAAGAGCCGCCTCGATCGCCTCGAGGTCGTTGCCATCCGCAACGCGGTCAACCCGCCAGCCATAAGCCTCGAACCTCTTGCCGACATCCTCGGTGAATGTGATATCGGTGCTGCCGTCTATGGAGATGCCATTGTCGTCGTAGAGATAAATCAGCTTCGAAAGGCCCAAGTGCCCGGCCAGGGAGGCCGCCTCGGAGGATATCCCCTCCATAAGATCGCCATCCGATACAACTGCGTATGTGCGATGGTCTATTATGGGATATCGGGGGCGATTATAACGGGCGGCCAGGAAACGCTCGGCCATGGCCATCCCGACCCCCATGGCGAATCCCTGACCCAGGGGACCCGTGGTAACCTCGATCCCGGGGGTAAGGCCGAATTCCGGGTGTCCGGGAGTCATGCTGCCCAGTTGCCGGAAACGTTTTATTTCCTCTAAGGGTAGATCATAACCGGTCAAGTGGAGAAGGGCATATTGCAGGGCGCAGCCGTGACCGGCCGACAGAATGAATCGATCGCGGTCGGACCATCCCGGATTACCGGGATTAAATCGCATGATGCGATCATAGAGAACATAGGCCATAGAGGCGGCGCCGAGCGGCAGACCGGGGTGTCCGGACCTGGCTTTTTCGACAGCATCAACTGCCAGGAATCTGATCGTATTTACACACAACTGATCGATATTCACTTTACTGTCGCTGATCTTCATTAAAGAATCCCCTTATCCTACACAGTGATGTCGCTGGTTCACACAAGCTATGCTGACCAGAACGCATTGGCTTCGGTATTATTGGGCAAAAGTGTGAAATTGTCCGTTAATTTTTTGGCGTCTATGGAGATTTTGCCAAAACAATCGTCGAATTATATAAAAGCGGGACCCAAAAGAAAAGGCGAAAAATGGCATTTAAAGATGTCGCTCCCGGGAAGAAGCGGCCTTTTCGGCCTGAATACCGCATCCTCAAGGAGTGTCTGGGGATTGGCGGCAATGTGACTTGATTGCACATATTATAATTATGATAATATGCGTAAAGCACCCAACAGGCTCATTATCCAATTTAGGATCTTTGAGGGCTGCCCGAGCCTGAACGGGAGGTATTACAAATCTAATGGCAAACCGCGGTCTGCTCGCTCTCCAACACAACCGCCCAATCGAACGTTCAATTGCAGTCGACGCCATCAAGAGGATTAACTATCGAACGAGAATTAGTTCGTATCGGATCGAGGCCCCAATGATTTTCCATTTTAGGGCTGATTTTGCCTCAAAATAAGACCGGGTCATTCCTGTGCTAATGACCCGGCTACCCCCTTTGGCATTTCCCCCCGAAAATGTGCTTGTATTATAATCCCTTTGAATAATTAGTCAATGTTAATAAACTGCGTAGCTAATACGAATGAATTTATACGTATTTTGACGGAATCGCCCACATTGTGGGTCCATGCTGTCCAGCATCTGTTAGCGTATCCTCTTAAATCCAAAGGGATTAGGCTCCATCAGCCATGAATGACAGATTTTTCAATTTCCATTGTCGAGCCTATCAACTTAGACTATTTTAGTTCAACTCGTTATACGGCAAAGAATAAGAAGCGAATTGATTCTGGTTCGGCATTCCTTGCTTCTCAGATTAATGGAGTGACTTGGCCCCCATCTATCAAACAGGTTTCTTAAGGCAATCACGCCAATTTTCAATTCGATTCGCCTATCGAGGTCGAATCCAGAATTGTGATTTCAATTTTCTGAAGGTGAATTTTGATCGACGGCAGGATTGAGTTTCGGAATTCCTGAGTATACACCGGGCAATTCAATCAGGCTCGTTCCCGATAATTTCCGGGAAAATGAATTTCACCGGAGGTAATCTCCGAGTGCCGGTTATAGAATCTGCATGTCTTTCACATGCTTGGGGAGGGTTATCGACAATAGGCGTAATTTTTTCAGTCAGGCAAATCATGAATCGACACGGGCATTCTTGCTTATTCAACGGATATGATGCCGTCAAGCCTCACCCAGGTAGGCCTTGCGGATCTGTTCGTTCCGGGCGATATCGCCCGCTGAACCCTCGAGGGCGATGTGGCCGGTCTCGAGCACATACCCGTACTGGGCGATTTTCAGGGCCTGGTGGGCGTTCTGTTCAACCAACAGGATCGTCATTCCCAACTCTCTGTTGATCTCCACGATCGTTTCGAAAATGGCCTTCACCAGGATCGGGCCGATCCCCAGCGACGGCTCATCCAAGAGGAGCATCCTGGGGCGGGCCATCATGGCGCGCCCGATAGCCAGCATCTGCTGTTCGCCGCCCGAAAGCGTGCCGCCCGATTGCTTGAACCTCTCCTTAAGCCGGGGAAACAGCGAAAAGACACGCTCCAGATCGTGGCCGATCTCTCCCTTGTTCGCGCGCGGATAAGCGCCCATCTCGAGATTTTCCCGGACACTCAGATTGGCGAATATCATTCGGCCCTCGGGCGCATGCGATATGCCGAGCGCCACAACCCTGTGCGCCGGCAAATTGGTGATATCGACGCCCTCGAAAACGACATTTCCGGCGCAAGCTTTTATCAGACCGGAGACAGCGCGAAGGAGGGTGCTCTTGCCGGCGCCATTGGCCCCGATCATGGTCACAATCTGACCGGGCTCGACCGAAATCGATACCCCTTTGAGCGCCGTTATAGCGCCATACTTGACCTGTAGATTCCTGATCTCAAGCAGGCTCATGGAACCAGCCCCGGTTGCGACGCTTGCGGAGCCTGCTCCCCCAGGTAGGCCTCGATTACCTTGGGGTGGCTCTGTATCTCGGCGGGCGTGCCCTCGGCTATCTTCACTCCGTAGTCCAGGACTGCCAGTCTCTCGCAGATGCCCATGACGACCTTCATATCGTGCTCGATTAGAAGTATCGCGATTCCGAATTCCTCGCGCACCGACTTAATGAGGCTCATGAGCGAAAACTTCTCCGAGGGGTTCATGCCGGCCGCCGGTTCATCGAGGAGGAGCAACTTCGGCCGGGTCGCCAGGGCGCGGACTATTTCCACTCGCCGCTGAAGCCCATAGGGAAGGGAGGCCGCCATTTCATCTTTAGCCGCGGTTAGACCGAAGATATCTAGCATGCGCAGGATGTCGTCGCGAATGGCGTTCTCGTTTTCGCGGAAACTCCCCATCCGCGATACGGCTTGCGTGAAACCGTATTTTACATTTTTATTGAAGGCCACCTGGACCGTCTCATAGACCGTGAGCGATGGAAACAGACGGATGTTCTGGAATGTGCGCGCAATCCCGAGCTTGGCGATCTGGTGCGCCCGCAGGCCGACCAGATCCTTATTGTCGAATATGATCCGGCCGGATGTGGGGTGATGCACGCCCGTGATCATATTGAAGACGGTTGTCTTACCGGCGCCATTCGGTCCGATCAGGCCAGCGAGGTCGCTGGGCCCGACCACGAAATTAAGGTCGGAGACGGCCACCAGGCCGCCGAATTTCATGGTGCACGTTTCCAGGGAAAGCAAGCTCATATCTTATCGGCGTTTCCCGATCTCCCCATTCCGCCCGAGGGCTTTTTCCCTGTGACACTCCGTATCAAAGGCGCGCCGAAAGCCGCCAAGAGGAGGCCGATAATAAGGCCGACCGCGCCGGGGCGGAACTCAAAAGAGATCATTTTCGATGGCACATAAAAGGGGATATCGGGGTCGTTAATCACGGCAATGTATTTGTAGAGAATAATCGCCGCCGAGACAAGCGAGCATGAAATGAAGATCGATTTCAGCCAGATTGCGCCCAATCTGCCGCGCAACACGATAAACGCCGCCAGCGCCACCAGGGCCAGGCCGAAAATAACCCAGAATACTCCGCCGATGCCGGACCCGCTGAGTGTCACGTCCTTAGTTCCGCACGAGACCTTGAGCCAGGGCAGGAAGAAACATATCAAAATTATCCCGGCGCCGGCCGGAGAGAACAAATCAAGAAATTTCGGTCTTGGGAGTCGACCCACGCTTGAATAGCCTCCTTCTGACAAAAAGCCCCTGCGGCCGAGTCAGCATTATTATCACCAAGAGAAGGGAATATATCACCATCCGATATTGCGAAACGGTCCTGAGCGCCTCGGGCAGGATAGTCAGCAGCGTGGCCGAGAGGATCACCCCGATTATGCTCCCCATGCCGCCGATTATCACCATGACCACGATCTCGAACGATTTCAGGAAAGAAAACTGCATCGGATTCAGGTATGTAACAAAATGCCCGTAGAGGCCGCCCGCGACTCCCGCGAAAAACGCCCCCGTGACGAAAGCCACCACCTTGATTCTCGTGGAGCTGATGCCGACCGCCTCGGCCGCGATCTCATCATCCCGCACCGCCAGAAATGCTTTGCCGTAGGTGGAATTGACAAGGTTATATATCAGGAAGATGACCAGGGCCGCGGTAGAGAAAACCCAAAACGAATTGGCGAGTTTCGGAATGCCGGTAAATCCCCGGGCGGCTCCGAGGAAATCGAGATTCTGTACGATGACCCTGATAATCTCCCCAAATCCCAGCGTCGTTATGGCCAGATAATCGCCTTTCAAGCGAAGGCTGGGGATACCCACGATGAGGCCGAAAATAGAAGCCATCAGGCCGGCCAGGAGAAGCGCCAGGGCCAGGACCGGTATCGCGAATATCGAGCCTCGTGTCACGCCCAGGCTCGTGGTTATCACTGCCGCCGTGTAAGCCCCGACCGCCATGAAACCGGCATGCCCCAGCGAGAATTGCCCGGCGAAACCGTTTATCAGGTTCAGGCTCGAGGCCAGGATTATATTTATTCCGATATAAATTATTATCTGGAAATAGTAGGGATTTATGCTTTTCTCAAATAGCGTTGCCAGGGCGCTGGCAAGCACCGCGACAGCCAGGAATATTACGGACCTATCGAGCCTCATACTTTCTCCGGCTCGTCCTTGCCCATAATCCCTGATGGTTTGAATAGGAGGATCAGTATCAGAATCGAAAAAGCGATGGCATCGCGGAAAGTGGGAGAGATGTACCCTACGACGAAAGTCTCGGTCAGGCCGATTATGAGTCCGCCCAGCGCCGCGCCGGCCAGGTTGCCGATTCCCCCCAGCACGGCGGCCACAAAGGCCTTGAGGCCGGGGAATATCCCCATCAGGGGGTTGATACTGGGATAGACCGAGGCGTAGAGAATCGCCGCCGCCGCGGCCAGGCTGGAACCCAGGACAAATGTGAACGAAATCACGGTGTCGATATTTATCCCCATCAGGCTGGCGGCCCGATGATTATAAGAAACCGCCCGCATGGCCGTGCCGATCTTGGTGTTGTAGACGACAAATCGCAACAAGAGCATCAGAACCAGCGCTGTTACTATGACCGCTATGGAATTTGATCCCACCACCAGATTCTGGGTGTTGATGACTGTGCTCGATGGTATCAGAGTCGGAAAGAGTTTCGGATCGGGGCCAAATACCAGTTGGCCGCCGAATTCCAGAAAGAGCGAAACGCCAATGGCCGTGATCAGCACGGTGAGTTTCGGTTGCGGGCGAAGCGGCCTGTAGGCCAGCTTCTCGATCGTGACACCCAACAGGGAGCACCCGATCATGGCAATCAGGAAGACGACCGGCGTGGCGATCAGAAGCGAACCGCCAAAGAGCGCCTTAATTCGTGGAGCCAGGTAGAACCCGATAAAGGCTCCCACCATGAAAACGTCGCCATGCGCGAAATTGATGAACCGCAAAATGCCGTAGATCATGGTGTAGCCGAGAGCGATCAGGGCATAGATGCTTCCCAGGGAGATGCCGTTTATGATCTGCTGGAGCAGTTCGCTCATCGGGTCGATCCGCGGCCACCTGTTTTAAGGCTGGATCGTCTCCTTGTACTGAAGCTTGCCATCGACTACGGCTATGACGACGGCCGATTTGCGCGCGTTGCGATTCTCGTCGATAGAGATGGTGCCGGTTACGCCCCTAAAGCCCCGGGTTGCCGCCAGGGCGTCGCGGATCGCCGCGCCGTCAGTCGAGCCAGCGCGAGTTATGGCGTCGCATAATATCAATCCGGCATCATACCCCAGCGCCGCCATGGCATCGGGTGTCTCGTTGTACCGCTCCTTGTATTTCGTTACGAAGTTTTTTACCATGTAGTTGGTGTCGTCGGACGCGTAATGAGTTGAAAAGTAGCTGCCATTCAGGGCCTCGCCCCCGATTTCAACCAGTTTCGATGAGTCCCAGCCGTCGCCACCGATAATCGGCATGGTCATGTTCAGCTCGCGCGCCTGCTTCACAATCAAAGCCCCCTCGGTGTAATAGCCGGGGACAAAGACGGCCTCGGGATTGGCGCCTTTGAGCGCCGTGAGCTGGGCCTTGAAATCGGTGTCGCCCTCGCTGTAGGCCTGCGTGGCCGCGATTTTTCCACCGAGACCCACGAATGTCTCCTCGAAGAATTGTGCCAGGCCGACACTGTAGTCGTTCCTGACATCCTTGAGGATCGCCACGTTTCTGAGGCCTAACGAATTGTAGGCGAACTTGGCCAGAACTTCACCCTGAAATGGATCAATGTAACATACCCGGAAAATGTAGTCGCCCTTGCGGGTCACCTCCGGGTTGGTCGAGGCCGGGCTGACCATCGGGATGCCGTTGTCCTGGCAGATCGGCGCTGCCGCCAGGCTACGCGACGAGGCCACTTCGCCGATAACGGCCTTGGCACCGTCGCGAGTAATCAGTTTGGTCACGGCGGTGGCCGCCTCCTCCGGTTTGGACTGGTCGTCCTCGGTGAGGAGCTTGATTTTCTTGCCAAGCACGCCTCCGGCATTGTTGATCTCCTCGACCGCCAGCGTCAGGCCGTTATGTGTCGACTGCCCGAACGTGGCCGTGGTGCCGGTCAGAGAGCCATACTCGCCGATCAGGATCTCGTCCTGCTTTGCGCCGCCGCCGCAGCTTAAGAGCATCGCCCCGATTGTCAGGGCGGTCAGAATGCCCAAGGTTTTTCTCATCTTGCCTTCCCTCGAATCTCTTTTTTGATTTTGAAATTACGGCTAATCCGCCTCGATTGTCAAGATGACTATCTTGAGAGTAAACCATTATTTCTTTGCGCCAATGATGGTTTTAATGACGAATTTTATGG
>MEWP01000105.1:0-3352 GCA_001775395.1 candidate division Zixibacteria bacterium RBG_16_53_22
GAAAAGGCACATAGGCAATAGGAAATAGGCAATAGGAAAGATAGAGTATCCCGGACCGGTGCCACTTGAAACGAACTAGACAGGTGGCGTCAGGTCTTCAGACCTGACGCAGAGAAGCGTCAGAAGTAACTTCTGACGCCACCCGGGAACTTGAATATGTCGATCGAAGATGTAAAACGTTCACTCGAAAGCTCAGCCAGGTTAAAGATGCTCGTGGCCGAAAAGCTTGCCGTTGGTATCGATGAGACAGCCCTGCGCCTCGCTGACGTTTTGAGGAATGGCGGCAAAGCCATTTTCTGCGGCAACGGCGGCTCGGCGGCCGACAGCCAGCATCTGGCGACCGAATTGGTGGTTCGACTTTCCGGCAGGAGCAACCGGCCGGCTCTGGCGGCGATGGCTCTTACTACCGACACCTCGATCCTGACCGCCTGCGCCAATGATTTCGGATTCGAGAGAATCTTCTCGCGACAACTTGAGGCGCTTGGCAGGAAAGGCGATATTCTGTTTGCCTTATCGACCTCGGGCAATTCGGCCAATGTCGTCAATGCCGTGGAACTGGCGCGCAAGACGGGGATTGTCACTGTCGGCCTCTTAGGGTGTGGTGGGGGTCGGCTCTCCGGCCTGGTCGACTATCCCCTCGTAGTGCCATCCGACGATGTCCAGCGGATTCAGGAGTGTCACATAACGATAGGGCATATCATAATCGAGCTTGCCGAGGCCGGGTTTTTGAGATGACGGAGTATCGCTCTCTGGCCAGAAAATCGGCCTGGATGATAGCGGTCCAGGTATTCAATAAATTCCTGGCTTTTTTTTTAACATTTACGCGGCGCGCTTCCTGGGAGTCGAGGGTTTCGGGCAGTACGGCTATGCCCTGGCCGTGGTCGGCTTCTTTACCGTAATTTCCGAATTCGGCCTCTATCCGATTCAAATCAGGGAAACATCGATTCATCGCGGCGACGATGTCGCCGGCCGCCTTATTGTATCGACGCTGGCCGCCCGCACGATCCTCGGTGGATTTTCCTTAGTCGTAATCCTGGCAATTGCGCTCCTTTCGGACAAGGCGCCCGATGTCAGGATGGTCATAATACTGCTCGGCCTGGGCATGTTTGTGACGAATCTCTTCGGCTCCTTCGCGGCTGTCCTTATGGGGCTTGAGAGGTTCAAGGCTTTTGGAATTTTCTCAGGCCTCTATGCTCTCGGCTTTACTCTCCTGGCCATTACAGCCATGAAGCTTGGTTTTGGCCTGGTCGGAATCGGGGCAAGCCAGCTCTGTATCGGGCTCATCGTAACAGCCGTCGGGACCTCTTTCGTCTGGCGATATGTCATGCGGCCCATAGGCGGTATCGACCTGGCGCAGAGTTTCCGCGTATTACTGCTGGCGGCGCCGCTGGGATTGACATCGCTTCTGACCGCCATTTACTATCGCGCCGATTTCATCCTGCTTTCCCATTTCAAGGGCGATATTGTAGTCGGCTACTACAACGCCGCCTACACGATCGTAAACACCATGCTGCTCTTTGCTGCCACTTTCAGCGGAACACTCCTGCCGCGATTTTCGAACCTGTTTGTCAACGATTTTGAAATCCTCGGAAGACTCTACCGGATAGCATTCAAATATCTGCTGTTCGTGGGGATTGGGTTGGCTTTCGGGACGGTGATCCTGGCCGGGCCTCTGATGAACCTGCTTTTCGGAGAGGAGTATCTGCCGGCCGCCGCGGCCCTGATGATTCTAATCTGGGCATCGGCCCTGATGTTTGTGAACTCGCTTCAGGGTACGCTTCTGGTGGCCTCCAACATGAAACGCCAGTTGGTATATCTCACCGGCGCTGCAGCGCTCGTGAATCTCATCGTCAATTTTAGCCTGATACCGGCAATCGGAATCAGGGGGGCGGCAATGGCGAAAGTGTCGTGCGAGCTTACCGCCGGTGTTTGGGCGCTCATTCTCTGCCGAGGTCACAATCCATTTCGCGAGACAGGCGGCCATCTTGGCAAGGCTCTGGTCGCCGGGCTGGCCATGATAGCCGCGCTTCTGCTGGCCTCGCAACTGCACGTTCTGGCGCGGGTCGCTATCGGAGCAGTTGTTTATGCCCTCGGGCTTGTCGTTTTCAAGGGGCTTGACACCGAGGATTTCAAGATGGTTGGCAAGATAATCGGGTTCCGCAGGGACATTGCCGCGAATAAGATTAATCAATGATGAAAATGGAGCGCAAACAAATATCAAATGGCGTAAAGCCTCAACAGGCTCTATGGGATAATTACTGGCTATCCGGAGCGGCACGCTACGCCTCGCATGAGCAAATAATTGAGAGAATTAAACGATTCGCCAGCCCGGGCGCAGTCGTGCTTGAGATCGGCGCCGGGCTTGGCGTAGATATTCTGGCTGCCGCCTCCGATGGCTACGAGGCGATCGCGCTTGATATTTCGAGAGAGGCGCTTCGCAGGATACAATCAAGGGCAGAGGGCCACGTGAAAAACCTGCATCTTGTCGCGGCTGACGCGGTCTACTTGCCATTCAAAAGCGATTCGCTCGACCTGGTCTTCCACCAGGGGGTTATGGAGCACTTTCGAGACCCGGGTCCTTTCGTCCACGAGCAGAGAAGGACGATCAGGGCCGGTGGGGCGGTTATAGCCGACGTTCCCCAGACATTCACATTCTACACGCTTAGAAAGATGTGGGCCATTCGCCGCGGAAAATGGTTTGCCGGCTGGGAGACTCAATACACCCCGGGCGCACTGAGGAAAACTGTCGTCGGCGCCGGTTTTGAAGTTATCGAGATGTATGGCCGCGACTATGACATTCCGCTTTTCAGATATATAAGCCGGATAGAAAGAATAGGTCTTAATCGCTACGGGCGCCCGATTGTGCCATGGATAATTCGAAGGCCGGTGGGCCGGATTTGCGGCCTTTTCGAGAAGACCAGGCTATCGCACTATTTCAGACAATGTATCGGTGTGGTTGGGGTAAAGAGATAGGCAACGGGTGAGGATCGGGATCGATATCAGGGTGCTTTCGGGCCGGAGGACCGGCATCGGTCGTTTCGTGGGGCAACTTCTGGGCGGCTTGGCTTCGGTTGACAGTGAAAATTCATACGCCCTTTTTTTCAATGCTTTGAAAGGCCCAGTCCCGGCTGATATTCCCCGAAATGAGAATTTCGAAACGATCTCGATAAGATGGCCCAATAAGCTGCTGAACGCGGCGTGGGCCTATTCGCCGTTTCCAACAATGGAAAGTTTCACGGGCGCGCTCGACGTCTTTCATGCGCCTAACTTTCAGATGCCGCCGGTCCGAAGGGCCGCATCAGTCCTCACCATACACGACCTGGTATTTCTGTTACATCCCGAAATGGCGATC
>MEWP01000105.1:3438-8103 GCA_001775395.1 candidate division Zixibacteria bacterium RBG_16_53_22
GGCATAAGCGAACATCTTAATGCACCGCCAGAACGCGTAAGAACTGTATACCCGGGCGCAACAATTATTCCCAGGGTGACCGAGGAGCAGATCAAGGCTGTGAAGCGAAAGCACGGCATAGATTCCGATTTTATTCTCTTTGTCGGCGCCATCGAACCCCGCAAGAACCTCGCCCGTCTATTTAAAGCCTTCGACAGGTCCGGCCTCCATCGAGATCTGAAACTGGTCCTGGTCGGCCCTGAAGGATGGCACACCAAGGAAATTTTCGAAACCTGGGAAGGGCTCCCTTGCCGGGAAAAGATCCGCTGGCTCGATTATGTTGAGGACGCCGACCTGGCCGCTCTTTATAGCGGGGCGACATTTTTCGCATACCCCTCGCTGTTGGAGGGGTTTGGCCTGCCAATATTGGAGGCCATGTCGGTCGGCTGTCCCGTCCTTACATCGAATCTCTCTTCCATGCCGGAGGTGGCCGGCGATGCCGCGCTCTATGTCGATCCCCTCGATATCGACTCAATTGCCAGTGGCATGCGGCGGCTGGCAAATGATGCCGAGCTTCGAAAGGCTCTCGCCGAACGGGGCCAAAAACGAGTGAAGTTGTTCTCGTGGGAGCGCACCGCACGGGAGATGATTGCAATTTATGAGCATGCGCGCGACATTAAGAGCCGGAGGTCTTAAAACATATTGCATCGCGGCTATCAACACCATTATTTGGTGTATCAGGATGTTTAATCGAATTGCATTCTTGAAACTCTGTTGCCCGGGCGATCTGCTTTTCACCACGCCCGCTGTCAGGGCCATGAAAAAAAGCTTCCCTGAAAGCGAGCTTCTCTATGTCTGCGGAGAATATTCGCGCTTTGTGCCCGAACACAATCCGCATATAACTGCAACCAGTATCATGCCGCCCCCGTTTGAAATGACCGGTAGATTCAGGACCATCAGGGCACTGGCATCCGGCATCAAGGCGCTGGCGGCGCAGAAGATTGATCTCGTCGTAAGTTTTCATCGGTCCCCGGCCTTGGCCACCATGGCCCGGTTGGCGGGCATAAAACAAGTCCTTGGTTTCGATACCTCCAGGCCGCCAGCGACAATCTCCGTTCCGTTCGATTCCAAAGCACACGAGGTGAAACGATATCTCAAATTGGTTTCTGCCATCGGAGCGTCAGGCGCGGGAGAGGAATTGGAATACGAAACCAGCACCCGCGAGGACGAGGAGGCGGAATTGCTGTTGCGGGTTTCGGGTATTTTTGGACCTTTCGCGGCAATTGCCCCCGGCGGCGGCGAAAACCCCGGCACCAGGATGGAGATCAAACGCTGGCCGGCGGCGAAATACAAAGAGGTTGTCTCTTACCTTAAAACCAAGCTCGGCCTTCAGACCATCGCCGTGGGCTCGCCGCAGGAGATGGCACTGGCGGACTCGATCGGGGCAGACAGGAACCTGGCCGGCAAGACAACATTTCCACTTCTGGCCGCTATCCTGAAGCGCGCTGCCATTTTTATAGGAAATGATTCCGGTCCGCTTTATCTGGCCTCGGCCGTTGGCACGAAGACTGTCGGCATCTATGGGCCGTCATCGCCTGATCTCGTTGCTCCTCCTGGCAGGGCTCATATTTCCGTAATAAACAGGGTTGGATGCCACCCTTGTTATCACCCTGACAAGCTATCCCGGGGTGAGGTATCCTGCCCGATAGGAACATGGGCCTGCATGCTGACACTGAGGACCGAACATGTCGTAGACGCCATTGGCAAGCTCCTTTTGCCGGCGCCCGATGCAATCCCACAGCAAGGAAATGTCCGATGAGAGTGGCACTGATTCACGACTGGCTGAACGGCATGCGCGGCGGCGAAAAAGTCCTCGAGGCCCTATGCGAGCTTTTCCCCAAGGCTGTCATATTCACTCTCTTTTACGAACCCGACAAGGTATCGAAGAGAATATCACGCCACGAGGTGCGGGCCTCGATCCTGAACCGGATCCCCGGCCTGAAACGAGGTTATCGCAAGATGCTGCTCCTGTATCCCAAAGCAATGGAGTCTTTCAGACTTGACGATTTTGACCTCTGCATATCCATTTCACACAGCGCCGCCAAAGGGATCCGCCCCGGTCCAAACAGCCTTCATATCTGTATCTGCCTGACACCGATGCGTTATATCTGGGATCGATTTGATGATTATTTCAGCGATGCCGATACCGGCCAGCTCAAACGCCACCTGGCCCGCATTATTTGCATGAACCTGCGCCGTTGGGACGTGCAGTCGTCATCGAGAATCGATCTTTTCGTTTCCATATCGGAGTTTGTCAAAAGGCGAGTGAGGAAATTTTACAACAGGCCATCGCGCGTAATTTATCCGTTTGCCGATACCGATTTCTACAAACCCGCTCCCAGCACCGATGTCATGCCGCGAATCGAGGCTTATCGTGGCGGCGATTACTTCCTGGCCGTGTCGGCCCTGGTGCCGTACAAGAGGATTCAGGACATTGTCGAGGCCTTCCGGGGGCTTGGCCAACGTGTCGTCATTGTCGGCGACGGGCCTGAAAAGAAGAAGCTGGTGGAGATGGCTCCACCAAACGTAGAGTTCACCGGCTGGGTCTCCGATGACAGCCTTCTCGGGCTCTATCGAAATTGCAAGGCTTTCATATTCCCGGGGGTGGAGGATTTCGGTATCGTGCCGGTTGAGGCCCAGGCCTGCGGACGGCCGGTGGTTGCTCTGGCCGAGGGCGGTGCTCTGGAAACCGTGATTGGGCCCATACTGGGGATAGATGGTTTGAGTAGAGGGGATTCTACCGGGCTTCTATATCGCAAGCCCGGACCCGGCCACCTGGCCGAGGCAATCAAGCACTTTGAGCGGATGAGTTTCGATAACGACACTATCAGGCAAAACGCACTCAGATTCACGCGCCAGATATTTCTTTCCACGATGCTCGACTTCGTATCGGAGAGCTACTCGCGATTCAAGGCCGGTGGCAAGGTCGGCCTCGAAGAGCGCATGACGGCCCAGGAGAGCTCAATAGCGGCGAGGTCCAGATAAGGTATCATGAGCCCGGATAGACTTGAAATAAATGAAAGCGTCGCCGAGTCGAGCCCAGCCAACTTGATGGTGGCCCGCGAGCACTCGCGCCGATTAATCAGGTTTGCCTTGCCGATACTTTACATACTCGGCGATATCGGCGGTATCTACGCCAGCTTTCTGTTGGCCTACGAGCTCCGGTTCGACTCCTGGTTGGTGCGGATTTTCCCGATCACGCTGGGCATACCGGACCTCTCGATCTACCTCTACGCGATCATCTATGTCTGCCTGGTATGGCTGTTTATATTTGCCGTTTTCGGGCACTACCGGCGGCGCTCGCCCTCCACGTTCGACAGGTTCTACGAGGTAATTCGCGGCGTCATGCTGGGGACATTTCTGGTTTTGGCCACGAACTTTTTCTATCGCGGAGAAAGCTTCTCCCGACTGGTATTAGCCATAGCCTGTGTCGTAGCGGTCGTGGTAATCTGGTTGATCCGGGAGGCCATCTACCGAATTGAGAAATGGTGTCTCAAAAAAGGGGTTATCTCTAAACGGGCTGTAGTCGTGGGAGCAGGTGAAAAAGGTCAGGAGCTTTACAGGAAGCTTTTGGCACAGCCGGCCTGGGGAATAGCGCCCCTGGGATTCGTCTGCGACAGTGTCGTGCCCTACCCCGTGCTGGGCAATACTCTTGAGCTGGACAGCATTCTCAAGGCTTTTGCGATCGACATGATTATTTTCAACCTGCCTCAGGAGAACCAGGAATTCATCACGGATTTCGTTATGAAAAACGAGAACCTCAGGCTCGAATACATGCTCTCGCCCGACACCATGGGCCTGATGACATCAAATGCCGAGGCCGGCCAGATCGACGGCATCCCGGTCATTCGCTGGGGCAAGACGCCGATTGAGGGATATGCCAGAGTCGTAAAACGGTGCTTCGACATTGTCTTTTCGGGATTGGGCATCCTGGCGGCATCCCCGATTATGTTGGCCGTGGCCGTGGCCGTCAAGCTCGATTCGCCTGGCCCGGTTTTCTTCCGGCAGCGCCGCGTGGGGCGCAATGGCCGCGAGTTTACGATATTCAAGTTTCGCTCTATGAGGATTGACCATGGGGATACCAACGGTTCGGGCTGGACTGTCAAGGATGATCCCCGACGCACGCGGGTCGGCAGAGTGATTCGCCGCTATAATCTCGACGAATTGCCGCAGCTTTTCAATGTCGTGGCCGGCCAGATGTCGCTGGTCGGGCCGCGGCCGGAGCAGCCGGGTTATGTTGAAAAATTCCGCGATGATGTACCGCGTTATTTCCAACGCCACAAGGTCAAATCGGGCGTGACCGGCTGGGCCCAGGTCAATGGATTTCGAGGGGACACCTCCATAGCCGAGCGCACCAAGTACGACCTCTACTATGTGGAAAACTGGTCGCTCATCTTCGATATCAAGATTATCTTTCTGACACTGAAAAACATATTTAAGAGCCCGAATGCGTATTGAATTGGCCGGTCAATTTCCGCGCCCGGTTTATTAATAATAACGATATGACTTCAGAAGCGCGAACCGGCGCCCGCGAAGGACACCTGCGCCATGCTACCATCACACCTTGACCGCATAAAAGACCATATCTTATAATGTGAGGTGTAGGAAAATGCGAGTCATTGCGAG
>MEWP01000106.1 GCA_001775395.1 candidate division Zixibacteria bacterium RBG_16_53_22
ACGCCGAATCGAAAATCCTGCGCCTGGTGACACCCTCGAAAAGCCGCGTGACACCGGCCTGCGAGCATTTCGATTATTGCGGACGCCGAATCGAAAATCCTGCGCCTGGTGACACCCTCGAAAAGCCGCGTGACACCGGCCTGCGAGCATTTCGATTATTGCGGCGGGTGTAAGTGGCAGCATCTCGATTACGCGGTCCAGAAAAAGTACAAGGAAGACCAAGTCAAGCAGGCGCTGATCCACCTGGGCGGTATCGAAAAGCCGCCGGTCGAGCCGATTATCGGGGCGCACAAGATCTACTACTACCGCAACAAAATGGAGTTTTCGTTTCATGTCGGGGCCGATGGCGAAATGCTTCTGGGCCTGCATGTGGGGGGACGCTTCCAGGATATATTTCAACTGGCCTCGTGCCACCTGCAATCGGAGAGTTCCAATGAGATAGTAAAATTCGTGCGGACCCGCGCGGTGGAACTTGGCCTGCCGCCATATCACATAATCGACCACACCGGATTCTTGCGTTTCCTGGTAATCCGCGAGGGAAAATTCACCGGCGAGACCCTGATCAATATTGTCACCGGACGGGGCGATTACCCCGTGCTCAAGACGCTGGCCGAGGAGATCGGCCGCAAATTTCCGCAGGTCAAGTCGGTCTCGCATACGGTCAATCCCGAGAAAGCCAATATCGCTCGCGGCGAGAAGGAAGCCATTCTCTATGGCCTCGACCATATCCACGAGAAATTGGGCGAGCATCGTTACCGTATCTCAGCCAACTCCTTTTTCCAGACCAACAGTTACCAGGTGCAGAGGCTCTACGATCTTGCAGTCGAGCTGGCCGAGCCGAAGCATAATGAGCGGATGCTCGATCTCTACACCGGCACCGGCACAATCGCCATTTATTTTTCCGACCTGGTGCGCGAGGTGGTGGGTGTGGAATCTGTCGCCGATGCAATCCACGACGCCCATGCCAATATCGAGGAGAACTCAGCCCGCAACTGCGAATTTGTTATATCCGATGTCGCCGATTACGTCAAGAATGCTGCGGCTTCCGAGGAGAAATTCGACCTGGTGGTGGTCGATCCGCCGCGCGCCGGGCTCCATTCCGATGTAACAAAATCGCTCTTGAAATTGAGGCCGCACAAAATTGTCTACGTCTCCTGCAATCCGGCCACGCTGGCCCGCGACCTGAAAGAGCTTATCGCCGACGGTTACACTCTGGACCGCGCCGTGCCGGTCGACCTCTTCCCGCATACCTATCATATCGAGGCGGCGTGTAGATTGACACGGAAAGGTTGATTATGAAAGCGATTGTAATCGCCATGATAATTCTCACCGTCACCTCTGTGGCGGCCGCCATGTCGCCCGGCCAATTTTATGCTCACGCCGATAGCGTCATCGACCGGTTGGCACGGTTCGATCCGGTCTGGGCCACCAATCTGGGCATACATACGTATGACAGCCTCCTGGCCGACTACTCGAAAGGGAACATAGAATCACATATTAAGTATTTCCAAGGCGAAGTCGAGTTCCTCTCAAAAATCGATACGACGGGGTGGACAATTGACCAATCGATCGATTACCGGCTGCTGGTAGCGAGTGTCAAATCACAGCTTTTCCCGCTGAAGAAATTTCCCTATTGGAAAAGGGCGCCGTCGGTTTACAGCGACCAATGCATCAACGGAATCTACTATCTGGCGCTGAGGGATTTCGCGCCGCTGGAGGTCAAATTGCCGCTGCTATTTGGCAGGCTTCGCCGCATTCCGGGTGTCTGTCGAGCAGCCAGGGCCAACCTGACCGAGCCGGTGGCGATTTTTGTCGAGACCTCCGTAGAGGCCGTGGACGAGGGCGTCAAGCTGATCCAGGATGTCTGCCGGACATTTGCGGATTCATTTCCCGGCCAGGGGTCGCAGATAGCTGCCGCGAGGGATTCGGCGGTCGCCGCCTTGCGCGATTTCAACGTTCATATCATGGGCTTGAAGGCATCCGCCAATACCGGCCCAGCGATCGGCAAGGATAACCTGAACTTCATGCTTTCAGAAATCGATCTGCTTGATATCGACTCCGATTCGCTCCTGTCGTTGGGCAAAAATATTTATGCCTGGGCAGATTCGCAGATGAAAGCCATCAAACTACCCGCCAAGGACACAACGGCCCGTTTCCCATTGCCGAGCCTCTCCAAACAAGACCTGCTCGATTATTATCAATGGGAAATCAACAAAGCCAGGGACTGGGCAGTCGGCAAAGGTCTTGTCACGCTGCCGCCCGATTTCGGCCGCTGTGTGCCGGTCGAGACGCCGCCTTTCCTTCGCGCGACGATCCGTGGTATTGCTTACGAGCCGCCGGGCGCGTTTGACTCCATCCAAACTGGTTTTTTCTATGTTCGTCCGTTACCCGATTCATTTTCGGCGGAGCAGAGGACCAGTAATTTCGATTATATCCACCGCCGGGGATTTCGGGGCTCGGTCGTGCACGAGGCCTACCCGGGTCACCACATGCAGCTTCTCCTGGCCAACCGTCAGGAATCACGAATCAGGAAAATTCAGCAAAACCTCATATTAATCGAGGGTTGGGCGCTTTATTCCGAGGAGATGGCGTATCGCGAGGGGCTGTACGGCGAGGATCTCCGGCAATGGAACGGAGTTCTTGGCGGTATCAGATTCCGGGCCGTGCGGATTATAGTGGATATCGGCCTGCACACAGGCGCCATGACCCCCGACAGCGCCATGCAGTTCATGAACGCCAAACTCGGTGAAAATCCATTCTATTACACTGCCGAGATTCGTCGATATTGTCTATATCCCACCAGCGCGTTGTCCTATTTGACAGGAAAAACCATGATTATGGCTATGCGCGAGCAGGCCACGCGGCAGGACCGTGACTCTTTCCGGCTTGGCGCCTTCCACGACCGCCTTCTCTCCGAGGGCAGTATCCCGCCGGCCATGATCGCCGAGAAATACGGCTGGGGCAAATCCCCAAAAACAGGGCCGTAACCCCTTCAATACCCCCTCAATAGTGCCGATAATAAAACCGGCACTATGAAAATATTACATGCTTCAAATGTTCACCTTGGCAGGTCGTTTGCCAACTTGGGAACCGCCGGAGACAAGCTTCGGGCGGGGATAAAAACGACATTTGTAAAAATTATCGATCTGGCCCTGGAAAAGAAGGTCGACATGGTCATACTGGCCGGTGATACCTTCGACAGCATCGACGTTTCCCAGAACCTGATCGAATTCTTCTTGTCGCAGGTTAGGAGACTGGAGAATACCCCCCTGATTATCCTGCCCGGCTGCCGCGATTCCTGGCAGAAGGGAAGTTTCTGGGACGAGTGGGAGATCCCTCCGGCGACAAATCTGTTCCCGATGTTCAGGACCGAGAAGCCATACCGTGAGTTCGAGAGCCTCTCGACCATAGTCTACGGGTATCCGATCATGGCCGAGACCAGGCCAAATGACAGCGCCGTTCATATCAAGAAGTTCGGCCGATCCAAGCATCATATTGCGATTATCTACGGGACACTTGTCTATGGCGACAAGAAAGTCGCCGCCAATTACCCCATCCATTCGGATGATTTGGTCGAGGGTGGGTTCGATTACGTAGCCCTCGGCGGCGCCCGCGAATTTCAAGATTTCACGCCTCTGGGGATTATCGCGGCCTATTGCGGATGTCCGGAGACGTTATCGGCCGAATTAGACAGATCGGGCTGTGTGGCGCTGGTCGAGCTCGACCATGGAGTGACTATCACTCCGGTCAAAGTCGGACAATTCAAATGGAAAGAAGTCGATATCCTGATGGAAGAGGTTCATAATCTCGACGATCTGAAACAGAAAATCGCCGAGCTTTCGGGTCCGAATACCTACCTGAAGGTGACATTGCGGGGGCTGGCGCTGCTGGAGGCCGGGGTCGATGTGGAACGGCTTCAAAACGAGCTGGGTAGCAGTTTCCTGCATATCGAGATTATCGATCAGACCAGGGTTCTGCCGGAAAATGTGTCAGAGGTCAAGGTCCAGGAGAAAACCATTCTGGGCCAATACCTGCGGGTCATGGTCGACAAGCTTAACAATGCCGAGGGCGTGTACAAGGACGACCTGGAGGAATCATTGAAACTCGGTTACACGCTTCTTACCGGGAAGGAGATCTGGTAGGATGCTGATATCACACCTACTTCTGAAGAATTTCGGCAAGTTCGAAAAATTCGAATGTGATTTCACCCCGGGCCTGAACCTCATCAAGGGCGCCAACGAGGCCGGAAAGACCACCCTGGCCAATGCCATAACCGCGACCCTGTTCCTCAACCCCACAGAGGGTGGCAAGGAGCTGGTCGGTTCCATCAGTTGGAAATCGAAAGAGCTTCCAGCCGTGGAGGCGATATTCAGTGTCGACGGCAGGCAGGTCAAGCTGGCCAAGGATTTCAAGCATGGCAGCATTGAACTCGATGACCGCGACAGCGCCGACGATATCGAAAAATGGCTCTCGGATAACCTGGGAATTTCCTCCGAGGAGATATTCAAGGCCACGGCATGTATCAACCAGGGCGAGATAAGCCACATCGAGGAATCGTTCGATGTCATCAAGGACAAGCTCGAATCACTTATCACCGGCGGCAGGGAGGATCAGGCCGCCTCGCAGACAATAGCGAAAATCGAGTCGCGAATAAAAGAGATATCGGGCGAGGACGGCATTTCGGGAGGCAAGCTCGAGCAACTTAACCAGTTGTCCGGCGAGATGAATTACAACATCGAAAGGCTCAACAAAGCCATAGCCAATCTCAAGGCCAGGCGGGCCGACCTGATTCAAGTTGAAATGGCATATAAGAATGTTCGTGACGATCTCCAGGCCAAGAGGGAAAGATTCGAAAAATGCCAAAAGGCCGGCAAGCTCGAGGAGATTTTTGTCAAGGCCTCCCGCGAATTCCACGATCTCGAGGGTAAGCTGGCCGATGCCCAGGAATCGCTAAAAAAGATAAAGAGCCTTCGCGACCGCGAGCAGGGAATTAAAGGCATCGAATCCAAGGATATCAAGGAGATCGAGGAGGCCGAGGTTAATCTGAATTATCTTCGACCCAAACATCACGAGCTGGAAACCGAACGGAACGAGGCCAAGAACGAATATTCCGCCTACAAGGTCGGCCAGGCCTATCTCGTATGCGCCATCGCCGGCGGGCTGGGGCTGACTATCTCGATTCTCTCCATTCTCGAGATGTTTATGGTGGTGTTCAAGCCGTGGGCCGGATATGGATTATTGGTGTCGATGGCCCTGCTCGTGCTGGGAGTCGCCATGGCCATTTCCCGCAACCAGCATCGGGCCTATTTGAAGGAGCGGTTCGAGAAATTAGAGGCCAAACTCAATGAACTCGATGCCGACCTGGGACGACAGACTGTCATCCTCAAGAGACAGCTCGAAAGACACGCCTCCATTTCGGTCGAGGATCTCAAACGCAATCTCTGGCAGAGGGACGATATCGAGAAGCAAATCGCGCGCGAAAAGGAAATATACGATGACCTGTTAGGGGGCATCTCCGTGCAGGATCTCGAGCACCGTTACGAAGTGCTTCAAGAGGCCCTGGAGAAAGTCAAAAGGGACAAGCGCGACCTGTCTCAATTTATCGTGGATGAGGGTGACCTGGCGCGTCAAACCCAGGTTATCAGCCAGTATGAGGATCGTATCAAGGATCTGGAACGCGAACGCATTGTGCTTCGCCAGCAAATCGAATCCGCCGAGGGCGGAGCGGAACTCCTGGCCAGCTTCGTTGAACGCCGTGAATACCTCCGTGCCAGGGCCGACAAACTCCTTCACGATGTCGCCATACTGCGGCTGACCGCCAACTGCGTCAACGAGGCTCGGCAGAACGTGCTGGTCTCGACACTCGAAGTATTGAATGTCCGGACATCGGAAATACTGCACAGATTCACCTCCGGCCGCTACTCGAAAGTGCGATTCGACAAATCGTCCATGAAATTCAGGATATATTCGGAGGATAGAGGCGATTGGGTCGACCCCGAGGGTGGCTTATCATCGGGGACACTTGACCAGGTCTACCTGGCTGCTCGCCTGGCCCTGGCCGATATCGTCTCGGAGCATAAGAACCCGCCGGTCATCCTGGACGATCCCTTCGCAAATTACGACGAAAAACGACTCGACAATGCCATGAAGGTGCTCAAGGAGCTGTCGGCCGACCACCAGATCCTGCTCTTGACCAGCCACAGTCATTATGACCGCTGGGCCGATACCACGATAACCCTGTAAATAACATGAATACAAGGAGCATTTCTTTCTGCGAAATGCCCCTTTCCGTTCTTGCTGTGGTCGCCTCTCGACTGACCGCTCCTGACGGATAATCCCGTTGTCAAATACGGGGCAGGTTCTCGTCCCGGGGGATTGCCGGGGCCGGAGATCAAATACCGATATACAAATGGGCACGCCGCGGGAATTAGAAAATATCTTGACTGCCACAGCCCATTCTTTATTTTGAAATCTGCCTTATGGAAAATTTATGGGCCGCCTGGCGCCGTGATTTCATATTGGGCCCCAGGGAGGAAGGTTGCGTATTCTGCCGGCGAATCGAAGAAAACTCCGATCGCGAGAATCATATCCTCTACCGGGGAAAACACGTCTTCGTGATAATGAACAGGTTTCCCTATAACGGCGGTCATCTCATGGTCGTGCCTTATTCTCATATCAAGGATCTCGACAAGCTGACATCCGATGAAAATTGCGACTTGTTCGACATGTCTGTCAAGGCCGTGGGCGTTTTAAGGCAGGCCATGCCGGCCGATGGTTTCAACCTCGGCATGAATCTGGGCGCGGTCGCCGGCGCCGGAATTGAGGAACACCTGCACATGCACGTGGTTCCCCGTTTCCGAGGCGATACCAGTTTCCTGGCTGTCTTGGGCGGCACGAAAGTACAATCGATCTCGATGGATGATATCTACGACATGCTCAAGCCCGGATTTGATCGGCTCGAGGATCTAAGTTGAAAATTCCAAGGAAAAAGGAGCTCCTGGAGCTTCAAAAGAAATATCGCTCCGACAAGAAAATCGGTGAGGTCTACGGAGTCCCCGCCCGGTTGGTGGCCTATTGGCGCGCCAAGAAGAAGATCGGCGCCTATTCTTTCCCCAAATACTCCGAGGAGAAAGTCCAGGAGCTCTGGAACCGGTTCGGCGACGATGAAAAAGCGGGGGCGGAGCTCAATATCAGCAGGGCCGGATTCAGGCAGTGGCGCCGCAAATACGGTATCAACCAGCGTCCCGTCCATCTCAGCCTCGAACAGCTTGAGCTGGCGCTCCCCGATCTATCCCGTCGCAAAGGCCTCAGGCGGGAGACGATGGCGCAGAAGATTCTGGCCAGAAAATCCGGGCTCAAGAGGGTCGAGGTTGGTGATATTGTCGATATCGAACCCGATTTCGCTATCTCCCACGGTTGCGCCTTCGAAATCATCCGAAAATTTCAGCAGCTCGGCGCCGAACGTATCTGGGACCCGTGCAAGACCGCCATAGTCCTCGATCGAGGTCTGCCGGGTTGCGACGGCAATCGGGGGCCTTCTTCGAAAATCGTCAGAGAGTTCGTCAAGAAACATAAGATCAGGGATTTCTACGATATCGGCCAGGGCATCTGCCACCAATTGATAATCGAGAACGCCCTCGTATCACCGGGGCAACTCGTTTTATCCAGCGATCCCCAGGCCCTGTCATACGGCAGCATCGGGGCTTTCGCATCCTCGATGACCATCGACGAGATGGCCGTGATCTGGGCCTCAGGGAGAATCTGGCTGCGGGTGCCGGAGACTATCAAGGTTACCTTAAATGGAAGGCTGTCGCGCGGAGTCAGTGTCAAGGATATTGTCCTGAAGATAAGCCATGGACTTCTTTCGCATGCCGACTATAAGGCGTTGGAGTTTTACGGGCCGGCGGTCGGCGCCATGTCGGTCTCCGAGCGATTGACCCTGGTCGGCGCCTTCGGCGATATCGGCTTTAAATCGGCGATAGTTCCTTTCGATGAGACTGCCTCCAGATTCTTGAAAAAGATGATCAAGTCGAAATTCAATCCCGTATCATCGGATCCCGACGCCCCCTTCGCGGACGAGGCGGAATTCGACATTGCATATCTCACACCCCAGGTCGGCATGTCCTCGAATGGATTCAGCGCTCAGGCGATCGAGGACGTGGTCGGACGGGAAGTTGATCAGGTAATTCTCGGATGTTGCTCAAACGGCCGCATCGACGACCTCGAAGTCGCGGCCAAAATCCTTCGCGGCCGCCAGATTTCTCGCGATGTCAGGGCGGTGGTCATACCAGCCTCGAGGAAGGTCTTGCTTGAAGCTATAGACAGGGGTTATATCAGGGCATTTGTCGATGCCGGCTGCATGATTCAAAATCCCGGCTGCGGTTCTTGCATCGAGGCTCATGGGCAAATGCTCGAATCGGGAGAGAGGGCCCTCTCCACCGCCGCCTGGAGTTGCCCCGGGCGGACAGAATCGGCCGAAAGCGAAATTTACCTGGCCTCGCCTGCCACTGCCGCGGCAACTGCCCTGGAGGGTGAGATAGCCGATCCCCGGAAATATATAAAATGATGAATCGTATCGATGGGCAGGTTTGCAGGCTGGGACATGATACCCTTCCTTTCCAGGTTCTGCCGCAACTCTCGTCGGCCGATTCCCGCGGCCAGTCGTCGGCCAAAGGCTCGTTGTTTGGGCCGACCTTGAAGTTGAAAAAAGGCGAGATTATTGTCGCCGGGCGCAATTTCGGGTGCGGCTCGAACGACCAGAGGTCAATCGAGCTCTTGAAGGCTATGGACGTGCCTTGTGTTATTGCCGCATCCTTCGCCAGGCGGTTTTACCGGGATGCCATTAACGCCGGGCTACCCGTAATCGAATGCCCCGAGGCCTTCGAGGCAATCTCCAGCGGCGAGCAGATAGTAGTCGATTTCGACCGTCTTGAGATAAGCTGTAAGCGGGGCATCGCGCCCTTCCAGGCTTACCCCGATGTCATCTCCAAAATACTCTCATCCGGCGGCCTGATACCCTACACGCGCAAGGCTATGGCGAAATAGGAATCGAACACTGTTCAGCCTATCGATTGATAACAAACCGGCAATATGATAAATTGAAATTTTGGGTGTTTTGATGTAGGGGCGTCCGTACGGATCTGGCGATATTGCAATACGCCCCTGCAACGTACAAAATTGTCAATTCCAAATATTGGGACTTGTCTTCATTAAAGGCAATTTATCAACAGCATAGGGGCCGAAAGCATTCGGCCCGTTTTACATGTGAATATGTCAATTTCTCAGGGCGAAACCCCTGTTTATCCCGGCCTTGTGCGGGACGGTTTCAACTCTTTATATTCACACCTGTCGGGTCCGGGGACCCGACACCACGGATAGAATCAGTCCGCCTGGTTGACCAGCTTTACGAATGGCGCAACATCCGCGCAGACGCGGTCGACCGCATCGCGCCAGAAATCTTCCTTTGTCAGGTCGACACCGAGATGCTTCTTGGCGACCTCTTCGGTGGTCAAGCGGCCGGTGTCGGCCAGAAGGTCGCGGTAGTTGGTCGCGAACGTTTTCCCTTCCTTGATTGCGCGGTCGTAGACACCGTTGGCAAATAGATATCCAAACGTATATGGGAAATTATAGAACGGCGCGCCGGTGATGAAAAAATGCAGTTTCGAGGCCCAGAACAACGGATGGTAACCATCGTGCTCATCGAGAATGCCGAAGAAGGCTTCTTTCTGTGCCTCCTTCATAATCTCGTTGAGTCGCTCGCGGGCCACGGTGCCCTTCTTGCGCTCCTCATAAAATCGGCTGTCGAATATGAAGCGGGCATGGATATTCGACATAAAAGTCAATCCGTTGGCCAGCTTCTGGTCTGTTAGCATCAATTTCTCGTCGAAATTGCTTGAGGCCGCCAGGGCGGCATCGGTGACACGAAGCTCGTTAAATATCGAGGCTGTCTCCGCCAGGTTCATCGGATACATGGCGGCGAAAGGCGGATTGTCTTTCAGCACCCAACCGTGATAGGCGTGGCCGAGCTCGTGGGCCAGGGTGCTAAGGCCGCTGAATGTGCCGGTGTAAGTCATGAAAATTCGTGATTCCTTCCTTATCGCAATCCGCGAGCACCAGCCGCCGCCGGCCTTGCCGGTGCGGTCCTCGGCCTCGATCCAGCGCTTATCGAGCGCCATGCTGGTGAAATCGCCCATCTCGTCGGAGAAGCTCTTCAAGTGTTCGACTATGAATCTGCCGGCCTCGTCGAATGAAATCTTGCGGTCCGACTTGCCCAGCGGGGCTTCCTGGTCATACCAACGGAACTTATCTATCCCCAGGTATTTCATCTTGGCATCGACATATGGCTTTAATTGCGGCCGCCCTTTAACCACCGCGCTCCACATGGCCTCGATGGTGGCCCGTTTCATGCGAGCATTGAGGAGCGGCTCGAATAACGGGTCCTCCCAGCCGCGGCGCTTGTAAATCGAGAGCCTGAAACCACCCTGCGAATTGAGGGCGATTGCCGCCAGGTTCTCTCGCATTTTCCAGGCGCCGACCATCTTCTCGAACGCATCGCGGCGAACCTCACGGTCACGGTCGGACATGCGGGGCGCATTCTGGCCGAGCGAGATTTCCTTCTTTTGCCCGACGTCATCAAGGGTGACACGCAGGTCTCCGGCCATCTTGTCGTAGAGGCGGTTCCAGGAGTGATAGCCGTTGACCCCCAGCTCGATCGCCAGCTTCTCGAGTTCCTCCGGCATCTTCATTTTGGCCCGGTCGCGCATCTCATCAAGATGGAAACTGATCTCCCTGATGCCTTTCTTCTGGAGAAGCTTCTGCCATTCTCTGTTGGAGGCTTTGACCGAGAATGACTCCAGTGTGGCTTTCATCATGCCCCAGCGCGAGGCCTGGTCGTCTATCTCGGCGTCGATCCGCATCGCCTCCTCATCGTTGACATCCTGGCTGGTCAGGCATCCGGCAAACGAGCTGGCCAGGTGAAGTTTCTCGTAGGCGGCCTGAAGATCGAGTATCCACTTTGTCCACTTTGGACGGGAGGTCTCATCCAGTTTCTTAGGTAGTTTAGCCAGGGCTTTTTCAAGCTTGTCTATTTCCTTGACCATCTCCTGCCTGAAAGCGGCATACTGCGGCGACTTGGAACCGCCCGGGAAAATGGACTCAATTTCCCAGCGGGGGGCTTGCCCCTGCTGCGAAGCATGCGGGGCTTTCATCTGGTCGGTATTATGATGCGTCATTAACAAACACTCCTTTATATGAATCTTGAATTTGCTTCGGCCTAAATAAACGGGAGGGGACTTGATTGGCAAGGAGAATGTTTTGTGGACAGCATAAGCCTATAATAATTACCAAATTCTAACGCCTTAATCCTTGACATTCCTTCCTCTCATAGTATATTCTGTTTGCATCTTTGCTTCTGCAACTTGGGCGTGGGTGGGATACCCCCGGGAAGACAAAGCAGCGCTCTAATGGCTTGCCAAAGGAGAGACGCTTGAAAAACATATTACTATTTTTGATTGCTATATGTTGGCTGTGTATCAGCGCAGGGGCGCAGGATTCATTATTCGCGCCGAGCGTGAATTATCAGACTGGAAATCGCCCTAGTTCCATTTGCGCCGCAGATTTCGATTCTGATGGAGACATCGACTTGGCCGTGTTGACCATAGATCCCGATTGGTTCCGAATGCTGATGAACAACGGCGATGGCACTTTTCAGGCAGCCGTCAACTATGGGGTGGGGGGTGACCCCACGTTTGTATTTGCATCTGATCTTGACGGGGATGGGCATAAAGACCTGATTGCCTCTATGTTTGAAGGCTCTGTCTTTATCCGCTATAACGATGGCGATGGCACCTTTGATGACTGGTATTATTACCCCTACGCGGGAGAATACTCCTATTGTGCTATTGCCAGCGAACTCGATGGAGATGGGGATAATGACATCATTGTAGCCAGTATTCTTGGCTGGGTAACGGAACTTAGGAATAACGGGGACGGGACATTTCCGGGATATTCTCAGGAAATTTATGTCACAGCGGCCGGGTCCCGTTCCGTATTCCCCATCGACCTTGACGGCGATAGTGATAATGACTTGGCTGTGGCAAATAGATGGTCTGATAGTGTTTCGGTTCTTAGAAATAACGGCGACGGCATATTTGTAACAATCAACTATGGCGCAGGGGATGGACCCCGTTCGGTATTTGCCTATGATCTCGATGGCGATCAGGATAACGATTTGGCCGTGGCCAATCAGTACTCGAACGACGTTTCCATCCTAAAGAACGATGGTAATGCGATATTCGATTCCGTTGTTCACTATAGCGCTGGAATCCAGCCGTTTTCAGTGTTTGCTGCTGACTTTGACGAAGATGGAGACGGTGACCTTGCCGTTGCAAACTACTCTGATGACAGTATTTCGGTACTAATAAATCTTGGTGATGGTACGTTTGGTCCGCCATATAACTACGCAGTGGGTGACGGTCCATGTTCAATTTTCGCAGCCGACTTTGATGGAGATAGCGACAACGATTTGGCGATAACCAATGATCTGTCGGACGATGTTTCCATATTGATGAATTTGGGTTGCCCATATACACCTGGTGATATTAATGCCGACCGGCAGGTCAACTGCAATGATGTTGTGTGCGCCGTATCTTTTCTGACAGGAGGGGGCGCCCCGCCCTATTCCTGTAATTGCCCGCCCTTTGAATTTCCTTTTTACGCCTCCGGTGACGTCAACGGCAACTGCGCATTTAATGGAATGGACGTTACGTATTATGTCGCTTACCTCAAAGGTATTAACCCCGCCCTGCTCTACTGCCCCGACTGCCCGCCGGCAAGATAGTCTCGCGTGACTCAAGTCATAAGGCCCCGATAGT
>MEWP01000107.1:0-6493 GCA_001775395.1 candidate division Zixibacteria bacterium RBG_16_53_22
GATTGTTTCCTCGGGGCTTTCGAGGATTTCGGCTTTCTCGACCTTGATGTCCTTGACATGGAGCGATTCATGAATTTTCAGGGCTGAGATATCAAGCGTGAATCGCTCGGGAATGTCAGTCGGAAAACATTGAACCTCGACATCGCGAACAGCCCAGTTAACGATGCCGCCGAAGTTCTTGACGCCATCGGGGGTGCCCTCCAGCACTATTGGCACGCGAACTTTGATTTTTTCGGTTAAGGAGATATGCTGGAAATCTATGTGCAGCAAGTGCCCGTCGACAGGATCGCGCTGCAAATCCCTGATGAGAGCCATCTTTGACGACGTTTGGCCGTCGATAGTGAGGTTAATCAGGGGATTTTCTCCGGTGGAGCGGCGCATGACATTGTGGAAATGGTTGCGATCCATCTCGATCGCCATCGGTTCCTCGCCCTTGCCGTAGACGACACCAGGGATGAGGCCCTGTGCTCTCATCTTTCTGGCCACTCCTTTCCCGGCGCCTTTCCGCGTTTTCACCTCAATATTAATTTCCTTCATAAAAAACTCCCGTATTCATTATTCAATCTATTGACAATTCCTCAAATGAAAGGCCCGGTCTTGCAGGCGCTTACAGCCAAGCAATATCATAAATTGCATGGTATTTGTCAATGCTGGATTTTGTCTTTCCCAACTCCGGCTGGAGGAATGGCGATCCCAGACAGTCTATTCCTATGCTGATTTCCCCCTTCAGGTTACTCGAACAGGCTGGACAGGGACTTCTCCTCGTGGATGCGCAGTATGGCCTCGCTGAAAACATGCGAAACGGTGAGAACCTCTAACTTGGGGCAGAGCCTTCGGGACGGATTATATATCGTATCGGATACTATCAGTCTCTCTATAGGTGATTCCATCAGCTTTTCGATCGATTTTCCAGACAGGACGGCGTGGGTGCAGGCGGCGAGAATTCGCTTGGCTCCGCGTTCCTTGAGATACCGGGCGGCTTCGGTAAGGGTGCCTCCGGTGTCGATCACGTCGTCGCGGATGACGATGTTCCGGCCCTCGACCTCACCGATGATGTTCATGACCTCGGCCTTGTTGATATCGGGCCGCCTCTTGTCGACAATGGCGATGGAAAAGTCAAGTTCCTTGGCGAATGCGCGGACAAGCTTGACCGAGCCGACGTCGGGGCTGACAGCCACGCCGGGCTGAAGGTTGAGTTTCCTGATATGGTCATTGAATACTTTAGACGAATAGAGGTGGTCGGAGGGGCAATCGAAGAAGCCCTGGATCTGGGAGGCGTGCAGGTCCATGAGGACGACGCGGTCGACGCCGGCCTTGATGATGAGATTGGCAACCAGCTTGGCGGTGATGGCCACGCGCGGCATGTCCTTGCGGTCCTGGCGGGCGTAACCATAGTAAGGAATTACAGCGGTGATGCGTCTGGCCGAGGCCCTACGGCAGGCATCAACCATGATGAGGAGCTCCATCAAGTGTTCGGCCGGGGGATTTGTCGACTGGATGATGAAAACGTCCATGCCCCTGATGTTTTCATCGATTTGGAAGAATATTTCCCCGTCGGAGAATCTCTTCAGAGTGCATTCGGAGACTTTTTTGCCAAGCTCGGCGGCTATATTTTCGGCCAGGGGTCTATTGGAGGTGCCCGAAAATATTTTAAATTCGTTCATCATAGAATCTCGATATCCTTGTTAGTAAGCCGCTAAATTCGCCTATGTAGTGACACCAAAAGCTTCAACTGGGGCGCCAGGATTCGAACCTGGGAATACCAGCTCCAAAGGCTGGTGACTTACCGCTTGTCGACGCCCCAATGAGATATGGAAGATATCATAAATATCGGGGATGTCAAGTGCCATCGATTCCTGCCTGAGGATTAGATTGAAATCCGACCCCGCATTCAATAATATTATAAACGCAAGTTAAAGAAGATTCTTGACAATAGGGGCGCAGCTCCTATATTAAAATAGGGATTTGACAGACGATTTCCCCTAAAGGAAGTAATGGCCGGCCCGATAAATATTTAAGGGGGTCATTGGCGATATTTGAAAGAAAAAGGGCGCTGATATGAACTTAAAAGAATTGGCCCAAAAGGGAGAAGAGATTTATGCTCGTAAGTACAAAGAAGAGCTAGAAAAATCCCATCATGGTCAATTTGTGGCTATTGACGTGACAAATGAGAAATATTTCCTTGGCACTACTCCGGGAGAGGCAGCACAAAAGGCAGCTCAGGAAAATCCTGGGGGATTCTTTCATCTGATCCGCATCGGTTTTAGCGGCGTTTATCGAATGGGGACACTACTGTCGAATGCGGATTATTCAATCTTTTGAAAATCAAAGCATACCCAAATTCCAAATTATCATAAGTGGTCCGCTTCCACAAGTATATGGCAAGCATACTTTTGAGGCTGGGGTAGATACGGGTTTTACGGGATTCTTATCAATTCCGTTTCTATCTGGCGTTAAAGCAGGATTGATTTTTGGGGGTGCAATATCGCTAACTTTGGCTGACGGCAAATCACAATCCTTTCTATACTGTCTTGGTTTGGCGGAAGCCGGTACCAAATCGGCTATCGGCATAGTCGTAATTTCTCCCTCAGATGATATTCTCCTCGGCATGGAGTTTCTTAGGCTGCTTGGACTAAGATTAATAGTCGACCCCATCTCAAAAACCGCTATTCTAACGGACGAGGATCCGCCAATCCAACCACCAGATCAATTGCCTATTTCTTCAAACTGACCCACTACCTGATTTATTGGCCACGGCACGTATTTAATCGCCGCCCGGCGCCGGGCGCCATCAAACTTCAAACGCCTGGCCGGGCGCGGGATATTCAACCGACAAATATCCCTTACTGCGGAAAGCATCGCGCAGAGGCAGGGCCTGGTCTGATTCGCCGTGAACGAGGAAGATGGCCTTGAGCTTATCGGGGGGCGAGTGCTGGACGTAATCGAGGAGGCCGCGGCGGTCGGCGTGAGCGCTGAAAACATCCAAGGCCTTGACTTTGCATCGCACCGGGAATTCCTCGCCGAATATCTTGACCCGTTTTTCGCCGTCCATGAGTTTCCTGGCCAGCGTATCTCGGGCAGCGTAACCGACCATCAGGACGAGATTGCGGTGGTCCTCGATGTTATTGCGCAAGTGATGCAATATGCGGCCACCCTCGGCCATGCCCGAGGCCGATATGATTATCGCCGGATACCGGAGATCGTTGAGTTTCTTCGATTCCTCGACATCGGCAACATATTTGAGCCTGTAGAAACCAAACGGGTCGCGATTGCTGTCGATGAAGACGCGGTAGGTCTCGCGGTCGAAACATTCGGGATGGCGGCGGAAGATATCGGTGGCATCGGTGGCCAGGGGACTGTCGACATAGATCGGCATATCGGGGATACGATTTTGATCGAAGAGCTTGTGCAGGATATAGACCAGAAGTTGTGTTCGGCCAACCGCGAAGGCGGGGATGATTATCTTGCCACCCGATGCCGCAGTTTCGCGCACCACCCGGGCCAGGTCATCCTCCATGGTTTCCGGCGATGGGTGGGTGCGGTCGCCATAGGTGCTCTCCATTACCAGGCAGTCAAGGTCGTAGAACAGGCTGGGGTCATGAAGGATCGGCATGTTGGACCGGCCAATGTCACCGGAAAAGCCGAGGCGATATTTTTTGCCGTTTTCGGATATTTCCAAGAGAATACCGGCCGAGCCAAGGATGTGTCCGGCGTCCTGAAGCGTGGCAGTCACCCCCGGGGCAATTTTGACGGGCTCGTCGTAGCGCACGCCGTTAAATGAGGCCAGCGCCCGTTCGACATCGGAAATGGTATACAGGGGTTCGGGCGGCGGTTCGTGTTTGTTGCGATTGATCTTGGTAAGCCACTCGATATCCTTCTCTTGCAGGTAGGCGGTATCGCGAAGCATGATTTCGCACAGATCGACCGTGGCGTACGTGGCGAAGATCGGGCCGCGATAGTCATTTTTAACGAGGTTGGGGATATTACCGCTGTGATCGATATGGGCATGCGTGAGCAATACGGCGTCGATTTTGCCGGGATCAAATCCGAAGGCGCGGTTTTTTTCGTAAGTGTCGCTTCGACGCCCCTGGAATAGGCCACATTCGATAAGAATCTTCCTGCCGTTGAAAGAAAGCAGGTACTGGGAACCGGTGACAGTCTGAGCGCCACCGAAGAATTGGATTTTCATCGTTACTCCTTCAATGCTCACCCGATGCCTAACTCTTTTTGGTTCTTGGTAATAACAGGCGCGACCGGGCGCATGTCAATCAATTTTGGCCGGCTGCGGGAATATTTCGACCCGGTGACTCGTATAATTGAGTGAACGCTGATAATATGGTCGACCTTTGGTTTTTCAGCTAAAAAGATGGAGGAGCATATGAAAAAGACGATTCTCTCGATCGCCCTATTTCTCGCGATGACGACAATGGCATTGGCCGATGGCATCATAATCCCGATCCTGCCGCCGCCGCCGGACCCGAGATTCCCACCGCCTTTCCCCAGGGTGAATATCAAGTATCACCATGTCGATGTCGCGATAACAGATCCGGTTGCAGTCACCAAGATCGATCAGGCGTTTGTCAATCCTTATCCGCACGAGATCGAGGCCGACTATATCTTCCCGATCCCGGAGAACGCCGCTATCAGCAGATTTGTGGCTTATCTTGGCGGGCGCAAGATGGAGGGTGAACTTCTCGATGCCACCCAGGCTCGTCGAGTCTACGAGGAGATTGTCCGGCGCCAGAAGGACCCGGCGTTGCTGGAATATTCCGGGCGCGGCATGTATCGCATGAGGATTTACCCAATCCCCGCCCGCGGGGAGGTGCGATTCCAAATAGAATATGAGCAGACGCTTAAATCGGATGGCGGAACGGTCGAATATGTATATCCGCTCAACACCGAGAAATATTCCGGATCGAACCTCGAAGACTGCAGAGTGGAGCTGAATGTATCGTCGTTCGAGGATATTGGCACTGTTTACTGCCCGACCCACGAGATCAAGACCGAGCGGATCGGGCAACGGACGATGAAAGCGGTTTACCGCGACGAGAATGTGCGGCCCGACAGGGACATTGTTTTTTATTTCACGCGTCAGAAGAGCGATTTCGGATTTCACCTTCTCAGCTACCGCGAGCCGGGAGCGGACGAGGGTTTTTTCCTGGGCATACTTTCGCCGCCGCTGGAAAGCCGCGCGAAGAACACAGATAAGAATATCATCTTCGTCCTCGACTCTTCCGGCAGCATGCGTGGGGAGAAGATCAGGCAGGCGATCGATGCCCTGAAGTTTTGCCTGAGGGGACTAAATCCCGGGGACAGGTTCAATGTTATCGACTACGATGACTCGGTGAAACCATATAAGGCAGGTTTGATCGGGGCATCGAGAGCCAATATCGATGAGGCCACGTCGTTTGCGGATAGACTCGAGGCCTCGGGCGGCACGAATATTTACGATGCCCTTCAGGGCGCCTGCCGGATGCTTGCGCCCGACGACAATCCGACCTATATCCTCTTCCTGACCGACGGGCTGCCTACGGTCGGAAACACCGATATCGAGCAAATCATAAGGAATACGACGACGTTAAATGAGTCGCGGGCCCGGCTGTTTGTGTTTGGGGTTGGGTATGATGTCAACACGCATCTGCTCGATCGCCTGGCCGAACAGAATCATGGCCAGCCCGAATATGTGACGCCCGAGGAAAGCATAGAGGCGAAAGTCTCGCGTCTGGCCTCGAAGATAAGCCGTCCGGCGCTGACCGATCTGGCGCTGTCGTTCAACCCCAAGCGCATTTATGATGTTTATCCCTCACCTGTGCCCGACTTATTCTACGGCTCCGAGATCATATTCACCGGCCGCTACGACCATGACGGCCCGTCGCATGCGATGGTTACCGGTAGAGTCGGGGGACGGGAGGTGCACTATGAATTTCCAGTCAGTTTCGCCGGGCGGGAAAATGACGATGAGTTCATCCCGCTCTTATGGGCCAATCGGCGAATCGGGTATTTGCTTCAAGAGCTTCGGCTTCACGGCCACAATGACGAACTGCTCGAGGAGGTCATAAGGCTCTCCAAGAAATACGGAATAGTAACCGAATACACCTCGTTTCTTGTCACCGGCGATGAGAGATACATGGCCCAGCAGCTCTTTATGCCGGCGCCGGAGAACGCCCGCGAGAACAAAGACGCCATACTAAATTTGATGGCGCCGCAATCGGGTGAAGCGGCAGTGGGGCAATCCAACAGGAATCAGAAGCAGGCCATGGCCGATTATTGGGCCGCCCCCGAGAAAATCATTGTCCAGGGGGAGGAAAAGCGGCTTTCCAACGTAACCCAGGTTGGCTCACAGGCCTTTTTCCAGGTGGGCAAGAATTGGATACAGGGCGGCCTGGCGGAAGACAAATACGATATCCAGATCAAGCAGTACTCGGAGGCTTATTTCCAACTGCTGGATAATAATCCGTCGCTGGGAAAATATCTGGGGCTGGGTGATGAGGTT
>MEWP01000107.1:6559-6682 GCA_001775395.1 candidate division Zixibacteria bacterium RBG_16_53_22
CAATTGAGAGCTCTATTTCCATAAAGTCTTAACAGGGAGCCACAGGGCGGGGATGACCACCCCGCCCTTTATATTTCAGGGCCATTTTGCGAATAAACGTTTGACCGTATTCAGGGAAATTTC
>MEWP01000107.1:6767-7254 GCA_001775395.1 candidate division Zixibacteria bacterium RBG_16_53_22
GAAGAAATCGAGCTTGCGATTATTCGCGGCCTGATTATTGGAGAGTATCTTGACTTTTAAAGCTGCTAATCCTGCCCCGTCCGACAACTTCCTTATCAATTTAATTCCACCTCAAACCGATAATAATAATAACATACATTTATCTTGTTTTGCTTTGACCGCATGCCACCCGTGATACGTGGATCAGCGCGGGAATTTTACTCAAAGACAGTATCTATTATGACCAGACTAACCGAACAAAAGAAACCGATGACGATCAGCCGCAGCGCTGATGGGGCCGGCACCTCGAAATTCAAGATTTTCTTAAGAATTCTATATATCGTATCTATTGTGATCTATGCCTATCTTTTGTATGATGGCATCTCTTTTTATTCGGCGCCCTACAAGGAGCGGCCGCGGCACGAGGAATACCGTCAGCTCAGACCGGCCGGCATGCCCGGCCACACCTATGGTGTCATAGGATCATCATTCATGATACTGATGCTCT
>MEWP01000108.1:0-19170 GCA_001775395.1 candidate division Zixibacteria bacterium RBG_16_53_22
CCGCCATCTGCGCCAGGAAAGGCATTACGCCACGCCAGCTGGAGAAGGACGTCAAGGAGCTCCAGGATACCCTGGTCAAACAGGGCGCCATATTGTTCGGGACCCACTGAACAAATGAACATTGACTTGATTATTTAAATGTGTTAATACTGTAACCAATCGTCAGGAGGTATTCGCAAAGTGGAAATCTACGGCGAATATGATGTAGTCATTGCCGGTGGCGGTACTGCCGGGGTCTCGGCGGCCATCGCCTCGGCCAGGGCCGGCGCCAGGACTATCCTCATCGAGCGTTTCGGCGTGCTGGGCGGCCAGATGAACGTCTCCGGCCCCCCCGGCTTCGCCTACTGTCACCTGTGGAACAAACGCGGCGAACAGTGCCTGGCCGGTATCATCGAGGAGACCCATCACCGGCTGGAGAAGGACGGACACGCTCTGCCCTATCCCCCGCCCGAAGAAAGACGTGGCCGGGCATTCGCATTCGTTGACCCCGACTGGTGGGGCCTCATGATTTTCGAGATGATGACGGAGAACAAGGTCGACCTCCTGCTGCATTCCCTGGCCGTGGGCGTCTTGAAAGAGGGAGATGCCGTCAGGGGCGGTATCGTCGAGAACACCTCCGGAAGGCAGGTCGTGCTGGGCAAAGTAATCATCGAATGCACCGGGGAGGGTGACATAGCGGCGCGGGCCGGCGCCCCCTACGAGCAGGTCTCGAAAGACGAGTTCGAGATCGAGCCGCCATCAATCAGCTTCACCATGGACGGTATGGACTGGAACAAGTTCATCAAATATGCCAACGAAAACCCCGAAGATATTATGGTGGTGCGGCGTAGAGGCGAGGCATCTGAGTTACAAGCGGTAAAGAAGGGCATCGAACGGCTCAAGAATGCCAGAAATGTCATGGACCTTGTTCCGATAGGAGCATTGGCTTTGCGCGCGATTACCGAGAAGGCCCTCGCCAACGGCGATTATCACCAGTACGGCGACCTGGGCTTCTTCTTCACCCCCAGGGAAGGCGGCAAGATACAGGCCATCTTCCAGCACTCCTCCCAGGTCTACCAGTGCGACGCCACGGACGTGAGAGACCTGACCGCCGGCGAGGTAGAGGCAAGGAGGCAGGTGGTTATCGCGCTGAAGGCCGCCAGGAAGTATATCCCCGGCTTCGATACCGCTTATCTCACCAGAATCACCAGCTACCTGAGGATACGCGAGACCAGGCGCATCATGGGCGACTACAAGCTGGCAATGGAAGATGTCTACGGGGGAAAGAAGTTCAAAGACGTCATCGGGAAAAGCGTCATGACCATGGGAAGCCACCATACAGCTACGATTCATACCCTGGCTTTCGTCCCCGGACGTACCGAAATCAAGGACGGCGGGTCGTTCGACCTGCCGTACCGGATGCTCGTGCCGCAGAAGGTTGAAAACATGCTGGTGGCCGGCAAGATGGTCTCGACCGAGAGGGACTGTTACCTCAGGTTCCTGCCGGAGACTATGGAGACCGGGCAGGCGGCCGGGGTTGCCGCCGCCATCTGCGCCAGGAAAGGCATTACGCCACGCCAGCTGGAGAAGGACGTCAAGGAGCTCCAGGATACCCTGGTCAAACAGGGCGCCATATTGTCCGGGACTCACTAGGGGCTTATTGAAATGACTTTATGAAGGAGGTATCAATTATGTAGCAGGAGTCAACCGGTCCGGTAAAGAGATGAAGACATGGGAGGTATTCTAATGAAAAAGTTCTGGTTCTTTTTTCTAGTCCTCATCGTAATGGGCAGTTTAATCCTTAGCAGTTGTGGCGAACCAGCGCCCGCCCCCGCACCAGCCCCCGCACCAGCTCCCGCGCCGGCGCCCGCCCCCGCACCAGCCCCCGCGCCGCCGCGGCCAGCACCCTCGCCGACGCCAACACCGGCGCCAGCTCCGGCGCCAGCTCCGACGCCGCCCTCACAGGTGAAGTATGGCGGTATTCTCAAGGTAATTCGTCCGGCGGCGCCGCCTCAGTTCGGCTGGACACCCACCTTTGCCGCCGGTGAGGTCAATGGTGCTAACCCGGCTGTCGAGGCCCTGGTCTCCTTCGATAAGACCGGCTCGCCCTTCCCAAAACTGGCCACGGACTGGCAGATAGCCCCGGACGGAAAGTCTATCACGTTTAACCTGAGAAAGGGCGTCAAGTTCCATGATAACACCGACTTTAATGCCGAGGCCGTAAAATACAACATAGACCTGGAAATGAAACTGCGTCCCGGCGAGCTTCCGGGGGTAAAATCAGTAGATGTTGTTGACGAATTTACCGTCCGGATGAACCTCGACTACTTTGCCAACAACCTCTGGGACCGCATGGGTTCAAGAGCTTTAATTTCATCGCCGGCGCACCTCGCCAAGGGTGAAGATGCCGTCAAGTTCTTTCCGCTGGGCACCGGGCCCTTCAAGTTCGTCGAATGGAAGCGTGACGCCTACATAAAATTCGAAAGGAACGATAACTACTGGCAGGAGGGCAAACCCTATCTTGATGGCATTGAGATCCTTTTCATCTCTGACCCGATGACAGCCTCAGCCGCTCTCCTGGCCGGAGAGGCGGACCAGTACACCCAGCCTGGTTTCAAAGAGGCAGCCGACCTGGTGGCGCGGGGATATAGGGTAGCTGCCGTTCCCGGTTTGATTATGGGACTGGCCCCCGATACCAGGAGCGCGGGCTCCATATACAACGATATCAAAGTACGCGAAGCTATCGAGTATGCCATTGACCGCGAACCTCTGGTTGAAACTCTGGGATACGGGTTCCTCGAAGCGCGCACCCAATTCATTCCCCCCGGCTACCTGGGGTATGTCGCCGGACTGGAACGGAAGTATAACCCGGAAAAGGCCCGGCAGCTCCTGGCTGAGGCCGGCTACCCCGACGGGTTAACCACGACAATCATTGCCGATGCGGAGTTCGTATCGCGGGACATGATGAGCGCCATACAGGCTTATCTCGCCGACGTTAACATTACTGCCAAAATCGATTACGCCGACCCCGGCAGGTATGCGGACTGGCGTAGAAAAAGCGGGTGGGAAAACTCCCTGATGTTCATGCGCAACGGAGGTTTTCCGTGGCCGCCAAACCTTTCCGCGTTCATCCTTGACGAGAACCGTAACGATTACTCCAGCATGGAAAGGCCGGAAGGGTTGCAGGAGACACTCGTGGAGCTACTGACGGCACAGGACTTCAATACACAGTCCAATCTATCCCAAAAAATGACGCGGATGTTGTTTGAACACGCCACGTTTGTCCCGCTTTATACCCAGTACTCGCTGGCGGTTACAGCTCCATATGTTCATGATGACGGGGCTTTTGAAACTGTGATTACCCAATGGACCCCGGAGGACTGCTGGCTGGACAAGTAGATGCGCGAAATTCACGAAAATCACCGCTTCCAGGCTCGGCCTGGTCGGGGATAACGGGGAGTGCTCTGGGTGCCTGCTGTCAAAAGGCATCTAAAACCTGATGTTGCAGGCACCCAGACTATCTTGTTCTGAAATAAAAGTCATATGAGACTTCCACACCGTTCCGGACCGAGTAGCGCCGGATGGGTGGGCCGGCATGTAACGCGAAACGTCAGTGCCTCTTGGGATGATAACGGCTATACTACGGTCTGAAAAGTGTCAAGGTTTGCCGACGCTATGGTGGTGCCTTTCAGCCCCGGTCCTGTTTTAAAACCGGATTTATGACATGAAGACTATGGGGGAGTTGTCAACACTCGCGGGAGAAGAGTTATGACCACATATATAACTCGCCGTCTGATACAGGCACTCGTGGTCCTTATTCTAATCAGCCTCATGGTGTTTTTTGCCATGCGGACCCTGCCTGGTGACCCCCTGATGATTTATATTGTGGAGCAGGATATAAGCCATATTACACCCGAATTGGAAGCCCAGCTCCGGCATGAATTCGGGTTAGACAAAAGCCTGATATTGCAGTATTTCGACTGGATGTGGGGTCTGTTCCGCGGTGACATGGGGTTATCCATACATTACCGGGAATCCGTGCGCACACTGATGGCCGAGCGCATACCGGTAACATTACATTTAGGCCTGCTGTCCTTTATAATCAGCAGCGTTCTTGGTATAACTGCCGGGATGGTGGCGGCCCTCCGGCGGGGCGGTGCGCTCGATAATATCGTAACGTCTTTTTCTAATTTTGGCATATCTGTACCTCATTTTTGGCTAGGCATATTAATGATTTACGCACTCGGGCTATATCTTGGGTGGTTGCCTATACAGGGTTATACTTCACCATTTGATGACTTCTGGATGAGTACCAAACAACTAATTATGCCCGTCTTCGTTCTGGCTACCTGGGCCATGGCTTTTGTCTCGCGGCAGGCCCGGTCAAGCCTGCTTGAGGTCGTGCGGCAAGACTACGTGCGTACTGCCTGGTCTAAGGGCCTGCGAGAACGGACCGTCGTATTGCGGCATGTCTTGAAAAACGGGCTTATCCCGGTGGTGACGGTTATGGGTGTACAACTGAGCCATATTATCGGCGGCTCGGTGATTATTGAGAACGTTTTTAATATTCCCGGGGTAGGCCGGTTAATGGTTGCTTCCGTCTTCGGCCAGGATTTTCAGGTTGTTCAAACTGGTATTCTGATTGCGGGTGTGGCCGTCGTGGTAGTTAACTTTTTCGTCGATATCTCCTACGGTTGGCTCGACCCCAGAATCCGCTATCATTGAGGAGTATTCAGAATATGGAAAGGAAACTCGCTCCTGAAAGAGAGTTCTCGGAAGCAAAACCCCGCGTTTCCGAATTTCGACGCTTCGTCCGGGTAATGTTCAAGAGGGGAGTTGTCGTCTTCGGTCTGATGGTTATCCTGATCACCATAGTCACCGCTATTTTTGCCCCCCAGATAGCCCCCTACAACCCCAATAAAACAGACCTGAGAAACGCACTCCTCCAACCCAACAGCGAACATCTCCTGGGTACGGACGCCCTGGGCAGGGATACGCTAAGTCGGATGATTTTTGGTGCCCAGGTTGCCTTGCTGGTCGGCCTGATGGCTACCGGCGTTGCTGCCTCCCTCGGGATGACCCTGGGGCTGATTGCCGGCTATTTTGGTGGCATCATATACATGATTATCATGCGGCTGGTGGACGCGCTCATGGCCTTTCCGATAATTTTGTTATCTTTAGTCCTGGCGGTGCTGCTCGGGGGTGGACTTACTAACATCATGATCGCCGTCGGTATCGGCCTATCAGCTACCTACGCCAGGGTAATGTGCGGCACCGTGCTTAGCGTCAGGGAAAACGAATACGTCCTGGCAGCACGCACCAGCGGGGCCGGTAACTTGCGCATCATGCTGCGCCACATCTTGATGAATTGCTTTCCGCCCATGATTGTATTGATAACGATTAACATGGGTAGTGCCATCATGATTGAAGCCGCCCTCAGCTATCTCGGCGTCGGTATTGCGCCGCCCGGAACTGCCTGGGGTTCAATGGTCACCGACGGGTATCGTTATCTTCTGACCCATCCCACACTCGCCCTGGTGCCCGGCGTGGCGATTATGCTCGTGGTGTTTTCCTTCAACATGGTTGGTGACGGCTTAAGAGACACTCTCGACCCGAGACTCCGGGGAACAATCTAGCGTTAAACAGACAAAAGATACGAGTTAGCTGAACGATAAGATACAAGCAATGAAAGGGCGGTTCTTTCTCAATGAAGATTTTTGGTGAGTACGATGTGGTGGTCGTCGGTGGGGGGACGTCCGGAGTTGCCGCGGCGGTTGCATCGGCACGGGCCGGCGCCAATACTATTCTGATAGAACGCTTTGGTGCGCTGGGAGGGCAAATGAACGTTTCCGGCCCTCCCGGTTTTTCCTTTGCTCACCTGTGGAACAATTACGGTGAACAGTGCCTCGCCGGTTTTGTGGAGGAGACACATCACCGGCTGGAAAAAGACGGACTGGCCGTGCCATATCCAAAACCCAAAGACCGCCATGCCAGTAGCTTTGTCCTGGTTGACCCTGACTGGTGGGGCCTCATGGTTTTTGAAATGATGACGGAAAACGGCGTTAACCTGCTCCTGCATTCCCTGGCCGTGGATGTTCTAAAAAAAGGTGGCTCCGTTACCGGTGTTATCGTCGAAAATACCTCCGGCCGGATGGCCGTCCTGGGCAGAGTGGTCATCGACTGCAGCGGGGAAGGGGACATTGCTATGAGGGCCGGGGCTCCCTACGAGCAGGTTTCAAAAGACGAGTATGAGATTGAGCCGCCATCAATCAGCTTCACCATGGACGGAGTGGACTGGGATAGAGTGCTGCAACATATGCGGGAAAGTCCAGAAGATGTGATATTTCAGCGCCGGGAAATGTTTCTTCCACCGGAAGAGGGGATAAAATTCCGAAAAGAATATCTTAAGCGGGTGAAGAGCATCGATGACATGCTCCTGCTGGGGTCAATCTCTTACCGCCAGCTCACCAGGGACCTTGTTGCCAGGGGTGAGCTTCATCCATATGGCGACCTGGGCTTTTTCTTCACCCCCAGGGAAGGCGGCAAGGTCCAGGCCATATTCCAGCACTCCTCCCAGGTACCTCAATGTGATACCACAGACGTGCGGGAACTGACCGCCGGGGAGGTAGAGGCTAGGAGGCAGGTAGTGATAGCGGCCAGGGCCGCCAGGAAGTATATCCCCGGCTTCGAGAACGCTTACCTCACCAGAATCACCAGCTACCTGAGGATACGCGAGACCAGGCGCATCATGGGCGACTATAAAATAACCTTAGATGATGTCTATGAATCGAGGAAGTTCGAAGACGTCATCGGAAAAAGCGTGATGACCATGGGTGGTCACCATGTCGCTAATATCGATACGTTATCGCAATTCCCCGGAAAAGGCGGCGCCAAAGATGGTTCGTTTGACCTTCCTTACAGAATACTGGTACCGCAGAAGGTTGAGAACATGCTGGTGGCCGGCAAAATGGTTTCAACCGATAGGGACTGTTACCTCAGGTTCCTGCCGGAGACCATGATAACGGGTCAGGCGGCCGGCGTGGCCGCCGCTGTTTGTGTGAAGAAAGCCGTGACGCCAAGACAGCTGGAGAGGGATATCAAAGAAGTCCAGGACATTTTAGTGAAACAGGGTGCCATACTATTCGGGACACGCTGATAATTTCTTATGGTGCCCAACGATGAAATGGCTGAGTTGATTACCAGATACCCGGACAGATTGGCGGCGGCCCGGGCCAAGTTAGCCATGAATGATATCGATGCCGCCCTCAAGGAGGCCGATAAAGCCATCATTGATGTTGCCAGGAAGCTAATGCGTTTGCCCTGATAACTTTTTCTTCTTACGGTGGCCACCTGCCTGAGCCCGGAGGCCTACTCTAAGGTAAAGGCTGGTGCTGGTGCCCCTACCGTTGGCAACCCGACGCACAATTGGTCACGTGGCATCCCGCCATCCACCTATATAAAGCGCTGTAATCACTGAAGACCATCGCCGAAAGGGGAAACACCACCGGGAAGCCTGCAGGCGGCGCTATCTGAGTGCAGGGGGAAACGGCCGGACCGGAGGATTTACCAGAGTGCCGGGAAAGGTATCGATGCTACCGGGCACCGCCAGTATTGCCGATACCTGTCCTTTATTTTTGCAAAGAGCCTGACCTCAGACTTGAGAGTATAGCGCCAGACGTTTTAATACGAAAACAGGAACATTAGACAGTAATCATCCGGTAAATTACGAGATAGATTGAGGCTTGTTGTTAGTGGATGATACCGCAGGACTTACCCCGAAGATAAAAAACAACAAGATATTCTTTGGCTGGTGGACAGTACTCGGTACGGGGATAATTTGTGGCCTCGTGCAGGGTTTCTACGTTTACGGCATCTCGGTTATTTTTAAGCCGTTGTCTGCCGAGCTTGGTTTCAATCGCGCGGTGACCTCGGTTGGCGCCGGGATAGGAAAACTTGAAGGCGGCATTACCGGTCCGCTTACCGGCTGGCTCGTGGACAAATTCGGTCCCAAGTGGGTTATATTCTACAGCGTTTTGTTCATCGGTGTCGGGCTGGTGCTGGTCAATTACATTCAATCGCTCTGGGCATATTATGTTGTCTGGGGCGTGATTATTTCCTCCGGGGTCAACATGGGTTTGACCCTCCCGGTGGACAAGACGTTGACCGACTGGTTTGTGAGGAAAAGGGGTCTGGCGGTCGGGATTAAGTTCGCCTTTATCAGCATCGGGGGTGTCGTGGTGGTACCGATTATCACCTGGCTGACCCGAGACTACGGCTGGCGTCTGGCCTGCGTTATCTGGGGATTAGTAACATTTGCCACCCTCCTGCTGGTCATATTCTTTGTCAGACAAAAGCGGCCCGAATATTACGGTTTACTCCCGGACGGAGCCAGGGCGGAAGCGGACATAGCGGGGGCTGACCTGGTTACCCGGGGGATACAGTATGCTTCTGAAGTTCAGGAAACAGAATTCACGCTCAGGCAGGCGTTAAAAACCCCGACCTACTGGATACTCATGGTAGCGGGTATCGGCTATCTGGCGACACATAATGCCATCGTGGTGCATGCCATTCCTTTCCTTACCGACATGGGGATTGACCCTACCCTGGCCGGGTTCATGATGAGCCTCATGATTTTCTTCACCATTCCGTCACGGTTTTTCAGCGGGGTGATTATCGATTGGGTTAAGAAGGGCCATCTTAAATTTGTCCTGGCAGCCTCATTTTTACTGGAGGCAGCGGGAATAGCCGCTTTCCTTCTCAAGCCGGGCGTCCCGTCAGTCTATATCTTTTTTATTTTATTCGGCTTTGGAGCGGGTGCCCCGACAACGCTGGTCGTGCTTATGCGGGGGCGTTACTTCGGGCGAAAGGCCTACGGTTCCATTGCCGGATTCTCTTCCATGGTCGCGTCGCCCGCGGCGCTTGTGGCTCCCGTTTTCGCAGGCTGGGTCTATGATACTACCGGCAATTACACGTCTGCTTTTATCCTGCTCGGCGCGTTGGCCGCGTTCTGCGCTGTCCTTATGATGTTTATCAAGGCGCCCGCGGCCCCCTCGCAGGTCACCAGTACTTCCAAATTCATGTAGGGCGCCATCGACCTGGTCAATTAACCGTCAAGCCTTCACTTTTACCGTCCGGGATAAATTTTTATCCCTCTAGGCCGCCGCCCTGAAGATCGAACCTATTACGGCTCGGCGATTTTCCCGTTTCCTGGCGACCAAAGCGAGGGCCCGGGGAACATCCGCCATGAGAGCCTTCGATTGTGCGGCGGCATCCGTATAAAAACTGACCATCTTTTCCTCAATCTCGATGGTTTTTTTCAGCGCTTCGGCGTAGCTGGCCGTATCGTTCAGCTTCGCGGTAAAGTTGTACTTATCCGGGTCCAGCTCGAAGGCGAAACAACCCTCTAAGGCGTCACTGATAACCCCGTAGTACGCCCTTTCCACCTGGGCTATATACTTACGGTTCTCGCTGGCGAATTCAAGCCAGATGTCCTTATCTTTACCGTATCTCCGGGACAACTCCTCGTAGAAACCGGCCAGGTCCTCCTCAAGCTTTCTGCCGAAGCTGAGGACCTCGGATGTAGTCTGTAACATTATGCCGTTACCTCGCTTCCTAGAACCACCGCTGGATGGCGACCTTGCTTTCCGTAAAGAAACGGATGGCGTCCCGGCCCTGGCCGTGAAGAACGCCGAAGAATGAGTCCTTCATGCCGCTGAACGGGAAGAAAGCCATTGGGGCAGCGATGCCGATGTTGATACCGATATTGCCGCAGGTAACGCGGTACTGGAACTCTCGCGCTGCCCGGCCGCTGGCGGTGAAAATACAGGCGGCGTTACCGTAGTGGCTGGCGTTTATCGCGGTGATGGCTTCATCCAGGCTGGCGGTCCTCATCACCGTGGCCACCGGGCCGAAGATTTCTTCCCTGCCGATAGCCATATCCGGGGTGACGCCCTCGAAGACGGTCGGTCCGAGGAAACAGTCATCCGGGTAGTCGCCGGTAATCTTCAGCTGCCGGCCGTCGAGTAAGAGCCTGGCCCCGTCGGCGATGCCTTTTTCTACGTACCCGATGGTCCTCTCCTTGCCGTCCACGGCCTGCATCGGCCCCATCTGGACCGATTCGTCCAGTCCGTAGCCGACCTTTATCCGGGAGGTAGCCTCAACGAATTCATCCAGGAACTTTTTGTATGAGGCACCACCCCTGCCCACGATGACGACGTTGGCGCCGGAAAGACACCGCTGTCCGGTATTGCCGAAGAGAGACGTCAACAGGGCCGGGATGGTCCCCTCGGCGGCGTCCGGCATTATCACCAGGAAATTCTTGGCGCTGGCCTGCACGATGGCCCGCTTGCCGGTCTGACCGCACCTGGCGTAAACCTCTTTGCCGACATGCGTCGTCCCGACGAAGGTTATCCCTTTGATATCCGGGTGGTCTATCATTATCCGGGCGGCTTCCGCCCCCCCGTGGACCAGATTATAGACCCCCGGCGGGAAACCGGCTTCTTCAATCAGCTCCGCCAGCCTTGTCTGGCTGATGGGGGCCCGGGGAGACGGCTTGACGACAAACGTATTGCCCGTGGCGAGGGCAAACGGCGAAAACCAGAGCGGCACCATGAAGGGGAAATTGAACGGAGCGATGTGCCCGAAGACGCCTAAAGGCTGGTAAATAACATACTCATCGATGCCGGCAGCGATGTCCTCCAGGTTATACCCCATCATCAGGGAGGGGATGCCCGTGGCTACCTCCACCATCTCGATGCCTCGCCTCGTTTCCCCCCTTGATTCATCTATCGTCTTACCGTGTTCCTGGGTCTGAATACGGCTGAGTGACTCGAAGTTCTCTTCCATCAGGTCCCGGAGCCGGAACAGGCACCGGACCCTGGCCAGCGGCGTGGTGCGCCGCCATTCCGGAAAAGCGTCAGCGGCGGCCTGTATGGCGGCATTCACCTCGTCCGCCGTTGACGTGGGGTACCCGGCGATGACCTTCCGGGTGGCCGGGTTGACGACCTCCGAGACCTGCCCTGATTTTGACTCGACCCATTCTCCGTTGATATAGTTTTTCAGTTCCAGAGGCTGCTTAATCGGTTCTTCCAGAATTGCCATGCGTCACTTCTCCTCGCCGGTTATTTCACATCGTAGGCTTTCCGGTAAAGCTCGATTATCTCCTGTTTGGTTGCCTGGCGGGGGTTATTCGCCGGGCTGCCACTGGCGATGGCGTCTTCGGTCATCCGGGGGGCCAGCTCTTCCAGCCGGGCCTGGTCCACACCCAGTTCCCGCAAAGACGGCACCTCCACATCCCGTATCAGCTTGTTAACGGCTTCGGCCCCCCGCCGGGCGGCTTCTTCATCGGACAGCCCGCTGATGTCCTCGCCCATGGCCGCCGCGATGCGCGCGTACCGCCCCGGATTACCTGCCAGGCTGAAATCGGTGACCACGCCCAGCAGGGCGGCGTTGGAGGCACCGTGGGCCACGTGGAAATAAGCCCCGATGGGCCGGGACATGCCGTGTACCAGCGCCACCGACGAGTTGCTGAAGGCGATGCCCGCCTGGAGCGCCCCCAGCATGGTCTTTTCCCTGGCCTCGACGTTTTGAGCGTCCGCCCAGGCCTGCCTCAGGCTGCCGGAGATGAGCCCGATGGCGGAGAGGCAGAAAATATCGCTCAGCGGCTGGGCTTTCACCGAAACGTATGCCTCGATGGCGTGGGTAAGCGCGTCGATGGCTACCGTGGCGGTGAGACCGGGGGGGCAGGAAAGCGTCAGTAGCGGGTCCACAATGGCGACGTCAGGTATGATATAGGGGCTGGCGATGAGCATTTTAACATTCGTGCGGGTATCGGTGATGACGGTAAACCGGGTTACTTCACTGCCGGTGCCGGCCGTAGTGGGGATGGCCAGCAGGGGGACCCCCTTTTTCCGGACCTTCCCGGCACCCCTGTACTCTTCAATCGAACCGGGGTTGCTGACCATCACCCCGATGGCCTTGGCGGTATCGATGGGACTGCCGCCGCCAACGGCCAGCAGAAAATCACATCCGTTTTCCCGGTATGCCTGAAGACCTTCCCGGACAAAGTCGATGGTGGGCTCGGCGGCGACGCCGTCATAAACAGCGTACGATACGTTATCCTGCTCCAGAGCCTTCCTGATACCGTCCAGGATGCCAAGGCCGACCATGACTTTATCCGTGACAACCAGGCCTTTTTTCAGGCCCAGTCTCAGGCAGTGCTCGCCAACACGCCCCGACGACCCCGCCCCGGTCACGACTACTGGCGGAATGCAGAATTCCCTCGCTGGTAACATGCTCACCTCCCTCGCGACAGCCGCAGGTAGTCCCGGACGATTCCGGGTCAAAAACCGGTGTGAGGACTTGTAAAGGTCGAGAACCTTCTACAAATACATTATCAAGGCGTTTTAACGAGCCTGCTTCCTATCACTGAATACCGATGGGCCTCCTAGTAAAAAGCATAATTTGGTACAACGTCTTTGTACTTCTTCACCAGGCTGCCCCAGTTGGCGGGCAGATTCACTTTCTTGGTTACCCACTCGTTGCCCGGCCAGCGACCTCCGGCATATATGCCGATAAAATTACCGGGACCACCGGCTACTATTATCCGTATCCAGGCCGGATTCTCTATTACCGGCGACGATTCCATCTCGTTCAGGACCCGGTAGGCCTTGGGTATCTTGATAAGGGCAGCTTTATGATAGCTTGGATTGCGGTAGGCGGGCACACGGGCGAACTGAGTGATATAGGTAATAATCTCTTCCTTCGTCCAGCCATTTTCAAACAGCGTCTTGGCATGAGCCGGGTTCAGCACGATACAGGTCAACCCCCGGCGGGTGACACTGTGTATCATACTGTTCAGTAGGCCATCGTAATCGGTGCCGGGAAAAACCGGAACACTGGAATTGGGAAAGATAAGCGAGACCGCGCTGTCATCTTTATGTAAACCGTTCTCCACGTGGAGAGGTCCCCACGGATTTGCTTCCTCGTTCTCGGCCATCACCATGGAATACTTGCCGGTGTTCCCGAGCACTCCCATGTCCTCTATGCCCGGCCTGGCGCCACCGATGTTCTTGATAATGAGAGCCATAGAGCGGCCGATGGTAGCATTGGCTATATTTCCCGGGCTCAGGGTGCCGGAACTATAGTTGATGTTCAGGTCCTTTCGAATCGGGCCGTTGAAAATCCAGAACGGTGCCCAGGAGCCGGTGCTTACGCCCCACACGTGGAAGAAAGACTCCGGGTCAAGCAGGGCTTCCACGCCGGCAATCAACACCGGCATGTAGGTCGGTAGTGCTCCCGCCATTACGGCGTTGATGGCGACCTTCTCTACGGTGGCCTTGCCCCGCCGCGGTACAATCTTGCCTAAAATATGGTCTGCGGGCAGGTCCGTTCCGGTCAGCATCTCTTTGACGGCTTCCTCGGTAGGCGGTATTATCGGCAAGCCATCTGCCCATCCCCGTTTGTAGAAAAACCGGTTGATTTCTTGCAGATTGCCTTTGAAAATGATGCGTGGAGTTTCTTCAACCTTTGGCTGCTCGGGAGACTCTTCCTGCGGGGACAACGGTTTGGTCAATCCCTTGATGATGTCATCCATCATAGAGTCGATAATCGGCTCGACTATCTGCTCATTGATACATTCGCAGGGCACTGCCGAAGCCAGCACCCGTACCGTCGGCAGTCCTTTACTGGAGGCCGCCGACCTCGCGTCGTACATGAAATTTTCATTGACCAGCGCCACCGCCGGCTTATTCAGTTGTTCAACATAAACGGCATCGTACACAAGGTACTTGGTGCATGAACCTCAGTCGCCCACGGCGGCAATCGCAGCATCAACCCCCTTGACCCAGTCGTTAAATCTGGCCACGTCAGGAGTATCCATAAGGTCCTTGTTGTAGTCATATTCAAACCGGCTGAACTCCGATGACGGGAACCGTTCCCTGAGTCTGGTCTCAATAGCTTTGATAATCGGTGTTGAAGCCGGTTTGACCGTGTAACAAAAAAGTCCTATTTTTTTCCCGGCGAGGTCGCTTACACGGGGAGTGATACCGCTTGCCGGTACGCGGTCGGCTTCAGCCCAGGGGCTGAATACCTCGTATTCATTACTCATGTTTACGTTTCCTCCTGTAACAGTCCTATTCGGTTAATTTTCGACCTTAATCTTGGCGGCTATCTTTGTTGCGTGACTTTCTTATCACGCCAATTCCGTCAGATTACCGGAAAAAACCACCATGCACCGTATTTTGATATTTGGGGGGGCATCAGATATCAAAATCGAACTGCGGTATCGTGAATATGATAGTAATTTTCTCTATCGCTTGTCAACAATCTGCAAAGAGGAATTGAGCGCAATTATCGCTAAATCACGGGAAATATAAGCGTCACGGAAGAAATTAACCGAAAGTACGGCAGGAGCGTATAACAGGAACCGTTTTTCGAAGCATCAGGACCGGTGAAAGGGGTACGTCTTCAGACGCCTGAACAGCGGATTAGGGCATTATTTGCATTCGGTTGCTAGATTGACAACAGGTTATCGCCGGACCATCATGCCGGGCAGCCAGAGACTCAGCTGCGGGAAAGCCACCATGACGGCCAGGAAGAGTATCAGCACGACCATAAAGGGTAATATTCCCCGGAGAAGCTCGCCGGTCCCGATGTTAAAGGTGTTCCTCACCATGAAGAGGTTTATCCCCATCGGCGGGGTAATCAGGGCTATCTCCATATTGGTCACGAAGAGCACCCCGAACCACAGCAGGTCGTAGCCCATGGCCTGGACGACGGGGACGAAGAGGGGAATGGTCAGCATCATGATGGTAATCCCATCGATGAAGCAGCCCAGAATGAGCAGGACCACCATGATGCTGACGATGACGAAAATAGGGGATATCGGCAGGGCGGTGACGAAGCCCGTCAGGTCCCTGGCGAGGTCAGAGCTGCCTACCACGTAGGCGAAGTAGGTGGCCCCGACCAGTATAATCAGAATCATGGCGTTTATCAGGGCCGTTTCTATCATGGCCCGGTAAAGGCCCTTGAGCCGGAGGCCGTAAAACGACACGGCGATGACGAGGACGACAAAAGCCCCGACGCCGCCGGCCTCGGTAGGGGTGGCGATGCCGAGATAAATCGAACCGAGGACACAGCCCATCACCAGGACAACGGGCCAGACCCTTCTCAGCGACGAGAACCTTTCTCCCCAGCGCACCGCCCCGGTGGCGCCGCCGAGCGACGGGTTCCGCGAGCAGAGCACCACCGGTACTATCGAGAGCATGATAGCCAGGATGATGCCGGGTACGATTCCCGCGATGAAGAGCCGGCCCAGGGCCACGTTGGAGAGGATGGCGAAGATAATCATGGTGGCGCTCGGCGGAATCAGCGGGCCGAGGACGCCCCCGCAGGTCAACCCGCCCAGGCCGAGCCCCCGGTCATAGTTGTACCGCTCGAACTCCGGCGCGGCAACCTTGCCCACGGCGATAATGGTGGGGCCGCTGGCGCCCAGCGCCGCCGCCATGCCGGCTTCACCCCAGATGCTGGCGGCGATAAGCCCTCCGGGGACGCGGGACAGCCAGTTCCGGGCGGCGCGGAAGAGGTCTTCCCCTATCCTGGTCTCGGCGATGATGCAGGCCATCAGCGTAAACAGGGGCAGCGGGGTCCAGTTCAGGTTGAAGAGCAGCTGGAACGTTATCCAGCCCACCTTCTGGAGGCTGCTGCCGCCGAAAGTAAACAGCCCCACGATGACGGAAACGAACCCCAGGGAGTAGGCGATGGGCACTCCCAGCATCAGGAAGATGAGCATGCCGGCCACGCATACCACGGCCGCTGTCGTATAGTCCATTAAACTCTCAAGTCCTCAAGTCGGCCCACCGGGCGCTAGTCCCCCGCTCCCTGGCGGTCGCCGGTCAGCCGGGAAATGCCCCGGTAAATCCTGGCCAGGATAACCAGCAGGAGCAGGGCGTAGCCAATCGGCACCATTATCTTCACCGGGAACAACGGCTCACGCCACGTCGAGCTGCTGACCTCGCCAATCTTCAAAGAGAACAGGGCGACCTCGAGGCCCTGCCACACCAGTATGAAAACAAAGAAAAGCCCCATCAGCGGGGCGACGATATTGAAGAGAATACGCTGGAGGCGTTCCGGCAGGTGGCCGCTGATAAAATCCACCCTGATATGCCGGCCCAGCCTTTCCACGGCCGATACCGCGAACACGAAGGAGAACAGCAGGAACATGGTGCTGATTTCGTAAGAATACGGCTCCGGGCTGTGGAACGCATAACGCCGGGCCACCCCGTAGGTGGCGGTAAACATCATCACCACGATGAGGACGCCGCTGAGTACCAGAAAGGCGTGGCTGGCCCCGGCGATGAAACGGTCTATTTTCCCCCTGGCGTCACCTGTCAATCGGAAGGCCTCCCCCGGATGCCGCCCGGTGCGGAGTCATTTCCCCCGGCGCCGACCCGTCGATGATTAATAATACAATATGTGCCGTTCTCCGACTAGTCCGCGGCTCCGCCTTCGAGCTCGAACGCGGGCAGGGCCCGGGCATCCACGAGCTCAATCCAGACACCGTGGCCCGCTTCGGGCGGTACCCAGGCCAGCCGGAAGGGACTTTCCGGGAAAAGGAAGGTCTGGGTCTCCTCTTCCACCCGGATACCCTTCGCCTTGAGCGACGCTATCTCCGCGTCGAAGTCATCGCAGAAGACGCAGAGTCCGAAGACGCCCTCGCCGCGCTCCCGGAGAAACCGGGAGAAGCGACTCTCAAAAGACGGGTTCGGCTCCATCAGTTCTATCCGGGCGCCGCTCCGGGTGGGGAGCATCACCAGTCGGCATTCCGGGGAATTATCGATGATGCCTTCCGGCCACGGCTCCAGGTGGAGGATATCCCCGTAAGACTTCACCGCTTCTTCCAGGTTATTGACGACCATGGTCACGTGGTCCACTTTTTTCATCATATCAGGGCTCCTTCAGGCCCCGGCGGCGGTACAGTTTTACCCGGGCCGTTTTATTATCCATCAGGGCGCCAGGATACGCCCCCGTTGGGGGAGACATATCCCGGTACCATGATTCTATTCTCTTTTCTTCATCGCCTTCGGGTGAAACCCCGCCGCGGCGATGGCGCGCTGATTACTTGTAAGGGTACTGCGCGTTGACTTTATCGGCGATGGCCTTTATCTGCTGGCCGAAGTCGCCCAGGCCGTTGAGCTGCTCGTTGATGTACGGCTGGACCAGCTGCGCCCACCTGGCCCGTTCGTCCTTGGGCAGTACGTAGACGTCAATGCCCATCCCTTTCAGTTTCGTGATGTCCTCGTCATGCAGCCTGACGAAGGTATCGTTCATGGTCTTGGCGGTCTTCCGGGTTTCCTCGACGAAGATGTTCTGGACGTCCGCCGGCATCGCCTTCCACACGTCGAGGTTGATATTGTAGGCATTGGAGCCGGTGGAACCGTAGAAGATGGTGACGTAGTCAATAACATCGGTCAGCTTGGTATTCATCGCCCCCTGGGTCCCGGACATCGTCGCGTCGATGACGCCCTTCTCCAGGTTGCTGTAGAGGTCGGTCCACATCACCACCACGGAGGAGCCGCCCAGAATCGAGGTCAGGGCCGCCAGCTGCGGGTTGATGGCGCCGACCAGCAGGCCCTTCCAGTCGGCCAGGGCCTTGACCGACTTGGTGGACTCGACTTCCATGCCGCCGGTGGTGAAGACAGCCAGGGCTTTCTGGTTGAATTTCTCCATGAATACCTTGTCGTGCAGCGGCAGCAGCTGGTCCATGGCTGCCGCACTGGCCTCGACGCCGGTAAACAGGAAGGGTATCTCGGAAGCGCCGATTCTGGGGTCCAGGCCGCCGTAAATGCCCCAGGCCACGTCCATTATCTCGACGGCCCCGGTCCTGACGGCATCAAGGTACTCCGGAATCTTGGCCAGCTGCTCGCCGGGAAATATCTTGATTTCGTACGCGCCGCTGGTGCGCTCTTTGATTCTGGCGGACAGCTCTTCGTCTTTTACGGTGAGCATGTCCCCGGGAGGGGCAGGTACCACCAGCCTCAGGATGACCGGCGCTTTGGGAGCGGGTGCTGGCGCCGGGGCTGGGGTGGGGCCGGGGGCCGGTGCCGCCTTGGAACAACCGGCCAGGACGGAGGCGACGACGACGATAATTACCATGAGTACGGGCAGCAGTCTTTTCATTATATCCCTCCTTGTGACATTCCTCGACAACATTTAATATATAATCCGTGCATGATAACAGGGTAATATATCTCCGCAACCAGTCTGACGGTTCTGTTCACCTCCCTTCGCCCGGGAATATGAGGCCGGTTCAACCTTCCCCCGAATCAGATGAGTTGCGATGTCTTTAACGTCCCGGGTTGCCCTGAGTATCTTATTATTCCGGCTGGACATGTTTATTTTCCATGTGACTTCATATATGATAATAATGGCTTATGTTACACTCATATTATTACGTTTGTCAATCCGCCCGGACGTGTAAAATGAAGGGATAGGCGGAAATTTCCGTTATTGACAGGACTTCGACGGGAAATTATATTATGGGTTGACCGCCGGCGGGCTTATCACGGGCTTAGACGAGGGGGTAATAATCATGGAGTTTACCGATAACGGCGTCCTGAAGTTCATGAAGCAATATTTCCGGGACTATTCTGATTACGCCCAGAATCCCGGGACGGTGCAAAGAATGTACGATTATTTTACGCCGGACTTTGAATTTACTCCCTTTATCGCCGGGAACGCTACTATTTCGGGTCGGGAGAACTTCCTGCGCCTGATGTCGTCGCACCCGTCCAGTCACGAATCGCTGACGCCGGATGACATCATGATTGACATCAAGCGGAGTGTCGTCGTCGTTCTCTTACGGGCGGAGCTGGCGGATAGCACCACGGGGGAGGTGCTGGTGGCCAAGAGCTATCACGTCCTTTACCAGCTCGTCAAGGACGGGTCCGGCGGTATCAGGATTAATAAAGTGCTCTTCTTCGAAGAAATACTGCCGCCCGGGACGCTGGACATGGGCGACGTTTTTAAAAAGGACCCGGGCATAGCCGGTCTTTTTTCCGGCTGACATCAGGAGGCAGCGATGGAGCTTACGTACGATAATATTCTGAAGTTCATGAAGGAGTACTTTCCGGCTTATAACCGGTATGCCCAGTACCCGGAAACGACCTGCCGGATGCTCGACTACTTTGCACC
>MEWP01000108.1:19215-22112 GCA_001775395.1 candidate division Zixibacteria bacterium RBG_16_53_22
CAGCGCCGGCGAGTTCCTGCGCCTGATGTCGTCGCACCCGTCCAGCTACGAGACGATAACCCCCGAGGATATTTTCATCGACGTTAAAAGGAAGGTCGTCGTGGTGCTGGCCCGGACGGAGGTCGTCAATAGAAAGAACGGGGAGGTGGTGGTCAGGAAAAGGTACCTGCCGCGCTACCATCTTGCCCTGGACGATAACGGAAACATCAAGATAAAGAAGCTGATATTCTTCTGGGAGGTACTGCCGCGGGGCGCCCCGGAAGTCCACGAGGTGTTCCGCCGCGACCTGAAATAAAGGCCCATCACTTTATGGGACAATTTGCGGCGACGATATCTTAAAAATTTCAAGATAATACTCAAGACCGGATGAAGGAATGCTCCGTTCTCATTTCGAACCATTAATTAATGGGACCAAAGGGATTTTAAACTCGCTTATACCGGGAGCAGCTTCCCCACCTGGTCCTTTGATTCCTTATGAATACCTTATTGAAGGCGAACCCGTATTTCTCAGCCAGGCGATGAAGTCGGCTGGTGAGTCTCTTCTTCACACCAGCCCGCTCGACAATCACGGAGTCCATCGCCTGTCGCCGGCTTTCCATCTGCTTGATTCTGACCAAGTGCCTCTGTATCCATGGTCTTTTCAGATCGACGAATTCCAGAGCTGATTTAAAGGGTACTCGGTTTAGGTTTGACCTTCCCCCCAGACCAAAGCCGCGTAATCCCGGCAATCCGACGATTGAGAATCAATCGATGGCACGTCTAGAAAATATATGCAGAAACGCCAATACCGCAATCAGCAGACTGGCCAAGGCTGCGAGATAGAATACGGCTGATAAGCCTAAGCTGCTGCCCAGAAATCCGGAGGTAAGGGGTCCTGCCAACATGCCGATGGCATAGACCGCTTGAAAGACCCCCATTGCAGTGGCCTGTTGCTCTTGCGGTAAACCACGAATACTGAGAACCATAAATAATGTCATAAGCACCCCATTACCCAACCCAAAACCAATCTGGACAGCCATTAATACAGGAATTGCAGTGATGAAAGGGATGGCGAACAGGCTACCACCGATAAGCAATGCACTGTAGACCATAGTTGAGCGGTAGCCCAACCTCTCCCAAACCCACACCGCCACCAGAGCCCCGAGGGCTGAGAATCCCAGGTTTATCATAGTGATAAGGCCAAGCTGGCTACCAGACGCACCGATTTCCGATGCATATATTGGAATGAAACCAAACACTCCCGTAAAGACCGCAAAGGTCAACAATATCGCCATCAGGGATACCGTCAGCAGCAAGGGACGAGTAGCTACAGAAAGGGAGGTTCGCCATGATGGAGTTAGCACACGACGTATCGGAGATTCCTTTGTTAACAACAAGGCAAACAAGGCGAACACGCCGAGCAGAGCCGCCAAGAAAAAAGGCTTGCTTAAGCCAAATCCTTCAGCCATGAACCCACCACCGGCAGTAGCAGCAATAAGTGCAACACTTCGGACAAAGCTAATTAATCCGATTGCTTTTCCACTGTCATTTGCCGGATAATAAGCGCTGAAGTAGAGGGGAAAGACTACCCAGGCGGCCGCACCGATGCCGGTGACCATCCTTGATAGGAATAAAAGCCAGGGGGTCGCCGACAGACCAAGACCAAGAGCTCCCAACGATGTGAAGATAATACCTATTGCCACCAGAGGTTTTCGCCTGCCCAATCTATCCGACCAGATACCTATGGGAATGCGCAATAGGACCTGAGGAATGGCATATGCCGAAAGTACCGCGCCCACGATATTTAGGCTGGCCCCGGCTGCTTGTATGTATATGGGCAATATAGGAACATACAGATAAAGTCCTATCCACCAAAGAAAATTGACAATACAAAAGAAGAAAACAGGGCTTCGATTAGAAGCAGGTATTAGTTTTGAATACGGTGATTCATTAATAGGTGACAACGACTCCTTGGAAGATGTTTCAGCCATGTGAACATTCTATCATAATGGGAGCAAATCGCATGCGCTCCTCGCGCGTCAGGAACAGGCCCAGAAAGGATTGACAGAGTCTCACCGACAGACTAAAACCAGGGTGTCGGTAGACCTGTCGTTCTGGCACCCTGACTATTGTAAAAAGTACCCCGTATGGGGCGGCCATTTGAATCTGGTAGGCCGTACAGGTCTCGAACCTGTGACACCCTGATTAAAAGTCAGGCCAGAGACAAGCTACTGATCGCTTACTAGACCAACCGCTTGCCTCCTTTCTGGGGAAAGCTTACCAGCCTGGGTGGCGGATGTCAATCCCGGGTAGGGATGAGATGAAAATTGACATAATGTATCTTATCCCCCGGAAATAGAATCAAAAACTTCCTTCTGCAAAACGTCTTGTATTGTTGACATTCTGTAATATTATACGTATAATACACGTATAAGGAGGTGCCCTGTGCAGAAGAAACTGACTGTGACGGTTGCTGAAGAGGTCTACGAGGGACTTCATAAGACCATCGGACGCCGGAAGATAAGCAAGTTCATCGAGGAGCTGGTCAGGCCGCATGTCATCCGCCCCGACCTGGAATCAGCCTATGCGGAAATGGCCGGAGACAAGAGGCGGGAGAAGGAAGCCCTGGAGTGGGCCGAGGTTACTTTCAAGGACATGAACCATGAAACGGCGTGAGGTATGGTGGGTTAACTTCGACCCTTCCATCAGCGGGGAAATCAAGAAGAAGCGGCCGGCCGTCATTATCAGTAATGACGCCTCGAACAAGTTCCTTAATCGAGTCCAGGTTGTCCCTCTCACCAGCAAGACGGAGCGGATTTACCCCAGCGAAGCCGTAGTGGTCTTTCAAGGCGAGGAAAGAAAGGTTATGGCGGACCAACTGGCGACCGTCAGCAAGACACGGCTCTCCCGCCGTGCTG
>MEWP01000109.1:0-18728 GCA_001775395.1 candidate division Zixibacteria bacterium RBG_16_53_22
GATTTCGACCACGAAATAATGTCTGTCTTGTCCGGCCCCTGACGGATCACCATCGAGAACCTCAGTCAGCGCCAGGTCGAAATCGGAGGTCGCCTTGGGGCCGGTCCCCATCGAGGCGCAGAAGCAGGTCCCCCCGGCCTGCCCGCAGTTGAGGGCAATAATGAGAGTTTTTTCACGGGCCTCGATATATCCCGGGTCGCGGCCCGCATTAAGCAGGGCCGCCCCTGCCGTTAGTGCGGGGCGATATTGGCCGTCTTTGAATACACGATCGAGAACCTTAATCGCCGCCAGCTCGCAGGGCCTGACACCAAGGAATGCCAGATTGTCGATCTCTCTCTTCTCCTCTTTGACCACGAATCCGAGCTTGTCTTTCTCGGCGGTCCAGAGGCGCCTTTGGGGAGGGGAGAGGAATTTTTTCCATGATTGCGGCCCGAGGTTGAAACCGAAATAGGTTTGATCGTTTCCCTTTCTCAGGCGGTATTGGGCGCTGTCGGTTTGGTCACTCCAGCCTTTGGGCAGTTCATCCGGGGATTTCAACTCGTCATAGACGACAGCCGCATCCCTGACCATAGGCCCGATGATTTTGTATCCCCCGTTTTGGAGCGCCACAAATAGTTCTCCGAGCCTTTCCGCGTGTATCGTAACCTTATCACCAAGATTCAGAATCGCCCTTGACATTGTGACTCCTTTCACAAGCTATAATACGGCTGTCGTCACAAAAAGTCAACAAAATTAGAAAAAATAGGGTATATATTTTTGGCGGTGTGCAAGAAAAGCCCGCCGGGTAGAAGGGGCGTTTCGTCGATATTACAAGGGCCTGCAAGGAGTTGGAGGACACGAATTATTTTATCCAAGAAAAACTTGACTGGCCTTATCTTAATCGATATATTAGTCCTTGAGTTTTGAAATCATACGCTGTTCATCGCGTTCCGCTCAAGAGGCAGGGAAGTTGCCTTTGATTTGGAGGAAAGAATGAAAGGCGTTGCTTCATTTCTTGCCATTATTGTCTCTCTCTTGACATTTTCGCCCGCCGCCGCTCAAAATGTCGAATATGTAGGGTCTGCCCTCTGGACGTATGTGAAAGACGTTGAAGTGGTCGGAAGCTATGCGTATTGTGCTTTCATTAACGGAATTGTCATTCTCGATATTTCGGATTTGGCTAATCCCGTGTTTGTCAGCAAGATTTACCTGCATGGGCGTGGAGCCGAAATAGCCGTCTCGGGCAATTACGCCTATTTGGCCGATGGTTGGGCGGGTCTTCAAGTAATCAATGTCTCTAACGCTGCCCAGCCGATATCTGTGGGCCATTGCAGCACCCCTGGGGATGCGGAAGGAATATTCGTCTCCGGCGGATACGCTTACTTGGCCGCTGACAGCGCGGGTCTTCAAATAATCGATATCTCAAATCCAGCGAACCCGACACTTGCAGGGAGCCTCGCTACCGGGGATAAAGCAGTCGGTGTATTTCTCGATGGTCAATATGCTTATGCAGCTGATTACGAGTCTGGCCTTCAGGCGATAAATATATCGGAACCATCGAACCCCCTCCTTGCAGGAATTTGTGACACCGAGGGCAGGGCTTTGGGGGTGTTTGTTTCGGGGCATTACGCCTGCGTAGCCGATTACTATGACGGAATTCAGATCATAAATATCGCGGATCCCGCTAATATGAATATTGTGGGAGGCTACAGCAGATACGACTATTATGCTTACGGGGTCGCCGTCTCCGGGAATTATGCCTACGTTTGCGCCTCCGATAACATTTTCGGTGGCTCAACGGTCCAGATCATAGATATTTCGACGCCCGCCACGCCAGTACTTTCGGCGATCAGCGAGGTGCCCCAATTTCCATTGATGGTATTCAAATCAGGGAATTATGCCTATATAGCCTGCAACAGGTCCGGGCTCCAATTAATTGACGTCACCAACCCGACCAATCCCGCACTGGCAGGTTTCTATGAAACTCCCAGCGATGTCCATAGTGTATTTGTCGCCGGTCAATATGCTTATGTGGCCAATGACGAGTCCGGGCTGAAGATACTGGATATATCGAATCCGGCCGACCCGGTAATAGTCGGCGGCTTTTATGAGACTGAATATGTCACCGATGTTTTCGTTTCCGGAGATTATGCGTACCTGGCCGCCCTTACATATCTCATTATATTGAACGTTTCGAATCCGTCAAATCCTCGTGATATAAGTTACTATTATGCCTTTTTACTCGATCACGGACCCTTCGTATCGGGCCGCTACGCTTATATGTGCCCGGACGATTTTTCCATTGTCGATGTGATCGACCCCTATAATCCGGTGGAAGTCGGAAGCCTCACTATCCCGTGGATGATACATGACACTTATGTATCGGGAAATTACGCCTTTGTGGCGAACATGGATTACGGGCTTCAGATAATCGATGTCTCCAATCCCGCGAATCCGTTTCGCGCGGCAACTTTTGATACCCCAAGTTATGCCTACGGGGTTTTCGTTGCGGGCAACTATGCCTATATAGCGGACGGTTACGACGGCCTTCTGATAGTCGACATCTCCGATCCGGCCAATCCGGTTCTGGCAGGAGCACTCGACACCCCCGATTACGCCCGGGAGATTTATGTTTCGGGTAGCCTGGCTTACGTCGCTGATCGCAATTCGCTTCAAATAATCGAGGTTGCCGATCCGGCCGCGCCGGTGCTTGCCGGAAGCTACAGGGCCCCGGTCGATATCCGCAATGTCTTCGTTTCAGGCGATTATATTTATCTTGCCGATCAGAGTTGTCTCGAGATACTGAGGTATAACCCATCCAATGTTGACGACGATGGCAACTTGCCATCCTCCTTCTCCCTTTCCCAAAACTACCCCAACCCCTTCAACACCCAAACCACGATAGAATACGCCCTGTCAAGAGAGACGCGTGTATCCTTGCAAGTTTTCGACATCCAAGGTAGGCGGGTAGCAACGCTGGCAGAAGGCTCAAGGCCAGCCGGGTATCATCAAATTACCTGGGATGCGAAAGACATGTCATCTGGGGTGTATTTCCTGGGGATACAAGCAGGGGAGTTTGCCGAAACGGGGAAGATGACACTGCTGAAATGAAAGCGAAAGAGCCGAATAATACTGGGGAGCCGGATAATCACCGGCTCCCTTTTTTCGCGCAAAGTGACATAATCAGGGGGCCCTCCAAAAACCCCCTTTGACAATCGCCCCATATCCCCTAAATTGCCCCTGAATTTAATTTACCGGGAAAATCAGACCAGGGATCGGCCAGGAGCATGGTGGGACGCGTTCAGCATAGCAGTCTACTTACCGAACACGACATTTATCTTTTCAAAGAGGGCAACCACTTCCAGCTTTATGAAAAGCTGGGCGCGCATATCATCGATGTCAACGGCGTGACAGGAACGCAGTTCGCCGTATGGGCGCCCAACGCCGAACGCGTCTCGGTCGTCGGTGATTTCAACGGTTGGAATCGCGAATCCCATCCGCTAAGTGTCCGCTGGGATGGCTCCGGCATTTGGGAGGGATTCATTCCCGGCCTGGGAAACGGCGCTATATACAAGTATCACATCGTTTCAAAACACCGCAACTACTCCGTAGACAAAGCCGATCCCTTCGCTTTCCACGCCGAGACTCCTCCCAAGACAGCCTCGATCGTTTGGGACCTAAACTACGAATGGCGCGATTCCGATTGGATGTCGAATCGTCACGCCCATAATTCCACCTCCGGCCCCATCTCGATGTACGAGGCCCACGCCGGCTCCTGGCGACGAAAGCCCGAGGAGGGTTTCAGATGGCTCAACTACAGGGAGCTTGGCGAGCAGCTTTCGGAATATCTTCGAGATATGGGATTCACGCATGTGGAGTTCTTGCCTATCAATGAGCATCCATTCTACGGCTCTTGGGGTTACCAGGTCACAGGCTATTTCGCGCCCACCAGCCGATTCGGAACTCCGCAGGACCTGATGTACCTGGTCGAACTGATGCACAGCAGGGGAATAGGTGTCGTGATTGACTGGGTGCCATCGCATTTTCCATCCGACCAGCACGGCCTGGTTTATTTTGACGGCACACATCTTTTCGAGCATGCCGATATGCGCAAGGGATTCCATCCCGATTGGAACAGCTATATTTTCAATTACGGACGCAACGAGGTGCGCTCGTTCCTCATTAGCGGCGCCTTATTCTGGCTCGACAAATACCATGTCGATGGCATCAGGGTCGACGCTGTGGCCTCGATGCTCTACCTCGACTACTCGCGCAAGGATGGTGAGTGGATCCCCAACCAGTATGGCGGGCGCGAAAACCTCGAGGCTATCTCGTTTTTGAAGCGCCTTAATGAAATCCTCTACGGCAAGTTCCCCGATATTATCACGGTGGCCGAGGAATCGACCGCCTGGCCGATGGTGACCCGGCCTACCTATGTCGGCGGATTGGGGTTCGGCCTCAAATGGAACATGGGCTGGATGCATGACACCCTGGAATATATCTCCAAGGACCCTTTCTACCGCCGGTTTCATCACAGCCAGTTGACTTTTTCGATCTGGTACGCCTTCTATGAGAATTTTGTGCTTTCGCTGTCGCATGACGAGGTCGTGTACGGCAAGGGCTCGTTGATCGGGAAAATGCCGGGCGACGACTGGCAGAAGTTCGCCAACCTGCGGCTCCTCTATGGATACATGTTCGGGCATCCCGGGAAAAAGCTCCTTTTCATGGGTGGCGAATTCGCGCAATGGAACGAGTGGTACCACGAGGCCGGCCTCGATTGGCATCTCCTTGAATACGCTCCGCATCAGGGCGTTCGAAAGCTGGTCCGCGACCTCAACGGCATATATGCCTCTGAGCGAGCGCTGCACGAGGTCGATTTCGAGCGCCGCGGATTCGAGTGGGTCGAATTCCAGGACTGGGCCATCAGTGCCATAAGTTTCCTGCGGCGGGGGGCGACAACCGGAGATCTGGTCCTGGTGATATGTAATTTCACGCCGGTCGTCAGGGAGGGCTACAAGGTGGGCGTGCCCACCGGAGGGACCTGGAGGGAGATATTGAACACCGATTCCGAAATTTACGGCGGCAGCGGAATCGGCAATAAGGGGGCCGCCGAGGCGGAGGCTTCACCTGCTCATGGTCGGGAGTACTCGCTCACTATCACGATACCGCCGTTGGCCGCGCTATATTTTAAGAGGGACGGGTAGGCGACGATTGCGCATCCGCAATTGAGAGATGATGCGCAACGAGAATGTTGGACCTATTTTAATAAACTAAAATTCAGTTTAGACTTGACTCCGATATGCCGCGGTTTATAATAAGAACATTGAGACGGCTGGTTGTTGATTATACACCCTCGAATTCGGCACCATGCCGGATAGATTGCATGGCGCCATACACCCTGGTCGAACAAGGGGGGAAAACCGAAAAGCAGGAAGGGAATCTGCCATGATGAGAGAACAAATTGGGGAGACCGCGGGTCGGATCTGGACAGAGCTCGGCAGCCGGGAGGAGATAGGCCTAACCCAGCTTCCGAGGATTTTAAAGGCCAAGAGCGATGTCACCTACCAGGCCCTGGGATGGCTGGCTCGCGAGGACAAGATTGCCTATCGCACCAAGGCCGGGAAAGTGTTCATATCGCTCAGCGAGAGAGAGCGGGAGCACTTTAAAAACAATTATTAAAGCCCCGGTAGCCAATATATAACAATTCGTATCAGAGGAATCAGTCTCCCCCGATGTTACATCGCTTTGTTTACGGGGGATGATATTGCCGGGGGGTTTCTATGACCCGGCGCGGTCTCCTGATAAGACGATGGCGCCCGGAGCCCGATTCATCGCTGTCAAAACCGATCAGGACCATCCGATAATATCATTATGATAAGTAAACGTGGAAGCGGTATTCTGTTGCATATCACATCACTGCCGTCGAATACCGGCATCGGTAATTTGGGGCCCGGAGCCCGCCGGTTCATCGATTTCCTGGCTGATGCCGGTCAGAGTTACTGGCAGATTTTGCCGCTAACCCCTCCAAGCCCCGGCGAGGGCAACTCGCCTTACAGCAGCTCCTCCGCCTTTGCCGGAAATACCCTCTTGATCAGCCCCGAGCACCTGCTGCGCGATGGCTACATCAGCCCCGGCGACATGCCGCCCGCCCGAGATTTTCCTTCGGATAGAGTCGACTTTGGATCGGCCATGGATTTCATGCAGCCGATCCTCGATTGCGCCTATGCGAATTTCGAGCCGCGACAAGACCGCGCCGCCTTCGACCAATTCTGCCGCGAGGAGTGCTACTGGCTGGACGATTTCGCCCTTTTTCGAGCCCTCAAATCGCATTTTAAGAATGCCAGTTGGGGCGACTGGCCGCCCGATATAAGGGACCGGCAGCGGCCGGCCCTGGAAAGTTGCTCCACGGAGCTATCGAGCGAGGTGGAGAAGGAAAAATTCCTGCAGTTCCTTTTTTATTCCCAATGGCGCGAAATAAAGAAGTATTCCAATGACAGGGGCATTGAAATAATCAGCGACATTCCAATTTACATGAGCTATCAGAGCGCCGACGTTTGGGCTCACCCGGAAATTTTCAAACTCGACAATGATAAAAAGCCAAGATTTCTGGCCGGCGTGCCGCCGGATTATTTCAGCAAGACCGGTCAATTGTGGGGCAATCCGGTTTATGACTGGAAAAAGCTCGACGAGACCCATTTCGATTGGTGGAACAGACGTCTCGATCATAACCTGAAACTCTGCGATATGCTTCGCATAGATCATTTCCGTGGGCTGGTCGCTTATTGGGAGGTGCCGGCCGGCGAAACGACGGCTGTCAATGGCCGCTGGGTACCGGCCTCGGGAGAAAGATGGTTTGCCGAGCTTCGACAACGTCATTCGTCCCTACCTATCTATGCCGAGGACCTGGGAATCATCACGCCCGACGTAAAGGAGCTTATCTCCCAATTAGGTATCCCCGGCATGAAGGTGTTGTTGTTCGCCTTTGGCGATAGTCTCCCGCATAACCTTTACGCGCCGCACAACCATGTCAAAAACTGCATTGTTTGCACCGGCACGCATGACAACAACACGGCCCGGGGTTGGTTCGAGGAGGAGGCCGGCGCGGCCGAGAAGGAGAGCCTTTCGCGCTATGCCGGACAGGCTGTGACTGCCGAGAACGTCAGCAAAATTCTGATCAGAATGGCTCTGATGTCGGTGGCCGACACAGCCCTCATCCCGATGCAGGATGTTTTGGGATTGGGGGCGCGATCGCGCATGAATATCCCGTCGACTCCCACCGGCAACTGGGGGTGGCGGATGCGATCCAGCGAACTGACCTCGGACCTGGCCAACGAGTTGAGGTCTTTAGCTCAGATCTATGGCAGATTGGCGGTCTCCCCTTAAGATCGAAATAGCCTGAGGTAGTTCCGAAAATAAGGAGGGCCGCTTTTTGGGGAAGCGGCCCTTCGGTTGGGATACCGGGTTACCCGTCGGAGCGACGAGTTAATCTCAATAGGTAGGCATTAGTATATCTGTAGTCGTCGGCCCCTCATATTCCTTCATGACTTCAGTCCCGATGCCCCACCATACTACCCTACCATGCAAATTTGTCGCCATCGGATCGATTATGCTTGACCACATATCGGGGCAAGTAATTCTATCCTGACCTGGCGGGCCCTTTTAGCGAAATCAACATAATGGGGCAATTTTCCCCTGTCAATGCGACTAAATAGCTTAATATGTGCGTATATAAATATACGCCCTGATAATACCCCAGCGGCTTGCGCCTGCTGACAACCGCAAATCAGCACCGGATCAATAACCATAACCTCGGTCTGGTCAACGCATTACCATTGAACCAGGGCTGGTGGGTCGCAACCCCTATATTATTTATCGAATTATTACGCCCTGCTAATAAATATCTACGCAGAACCCGATAATGGAATACAATAATGATGATGGCGGGATTCTCAGATGCTATCGGCGTCGTCTCCGGTGGTTTGAACCCGGGATTGATATTAGGTCGTTACCGGGCATCGGATCAAGCTAAGGCCTACCTGGTCTGCTTGTAGTCACCCTTCAGGAAATTAACCAGATTGATATTTTTATTACTTATGCCGAGCTTGCGTCGTATCTGTTCGCGATGCTTGCGCACGGTAGCGTGCGAGATGTTTAAGGCGTCGGTTATTTCTTTCGATGACAGACCGTTGATTATTAAATTGCAAATTTCTCGCTCGCGGGGGGATAGTTTCGAATAAATGCTGATAACTGCCCCGGATGAAGCGGCCAATTCCGGCAGGGTCATCTTTAGAATATTATAATAGGTTTTATTGATGGAGCCGTCTTTCCTTATCAGCCTATTGAGGGCCGGGATAAGGATATGGTCGATGCTGGCGCCTATCCGCTGTCGGAACTCCATCTTATCGTCCTCGATATGAGTCAAGACCTCCTTGAGGGCGATATTCTTCTTCTCGAGGTTCTCCATGCCCTGAATTCCACGAACATGCTTTGAGGTGATATCGATAATCTCCTCGAGGTAATTGATAACATCCTGCGACGGCCTCGTTCCGTCGAAAGGAGTATCTACCGAAAGCCAACCCTCGATTTGGCCGCCATCCCCCATGAGCGGCACAAACAACTCGTCGCCGGATTTCCAGGATTTCGGTCCCGGCGTCGCGGCCACCTCTTGCGGAATATGGCGCGCGAACTCGCCTTGAATAATCTTCTCCTCCTCCGGGATAAAGTACGAATGTCCGATCCGATACTTTTCCTGCGTCATTTTCCTGGCTGTCTCGAGGTCGGGAGCGGGGGCCGCCCGGGCCGCCCTCACGATCGCATCGTCGAGACCATGCTGGCCTAAGTTGGTTATTTCGCGTTGCTCATTGTGCAATGTCAGGACGGCTCTTCTGAAGAGCTGCGCCTCAAGAATCGCCTGGCAACTCCAGTTCAGGCAGGTATCTATATTTTTCGATTGCCGGAGCCGCTCCAAGAGGTTATAGCGAGCCTCGTTTCGAATGCTGATCTGTTTTTCGGAGTGAATATCACTGGCGATCATCAAGGCGCTTATGATTCTCAAGTTGGAGTCGGCAATCGGCTGGATATTGGTTCTAAACCACCGAGGATTGCCCGGGAGAAAAACAACTCCCTCGGTGGTAAACGATGTTCCCTGGCTGATGACTTGGTTGATATTGCTTATGAACTGCTCGGCCTGTTGTTTCGGGAAAATGTCGCGGAGCGACTTCCCGGCGAAATCCTCGGGAACGCCGCCAAGGTATTTGGCGGCCGACTTGTTAATGAGCAGGAGCCGTCCGTCATGGTCGATGTTGGCTATGGCCTCGTTCGCGTTTTCGAAGAGGAGCCGGTATTTCTCCTCGCTCTCGCGAAGAGCCTCCCGGGCCTTTTTCCTCTCGGTTATATCAATGTTCATTGTTATCATATATTGGGCCACGGCGCCATGTTCGATGAAATCGGAGGTATACTGCACGGCGACCGGCTCGCCGCCCCGGCGCACGAAAATTTCCGTCTCGGCCAGGGGTATGGGCTCGGGATTGTCGAAATAGCGGGCATAATTCTCCCGCCCTAAATGCATGCCGCCGGGGTTCACGATGATATCGAAAAACGATTTGCCGATCAACTCCTGCCGTCGATATCCATAGATATCGCAGTAGGCCCTGTTCACATAGTGGTAGGTTCCCTGCCGGTCGGTCAGACAGATTCCCACCGGCGAATGCTCCCAGATCGAACGGAAGCGCTCCTCGCTTTCTCGAAGCGAATCCTCGGCCTGTTTTCGTTCGGTGATATCCGTTGTAATAGATGCGAACTGGCGCGGTCGTGGTGAGTAAATGATGCTCTCGAGGTGTCTGTTGACGACATGCGAGAGATATTCGAGCTTTTGGGGCTTGCCGGTCAGGGCCACGCCGCCGGCGACCTCAATCAAATTGGTTTTTCTTACCACCGGAAAAATATCGGTTACGCACTTGCCGACAACCTCGGCGCTTCTAAGGCCGGTTATATTTTCGAAGGCCTTGTTGACCTCGAGGTAAACGTAGTCGACGGGTTTCCCGGATTGGTCCGTAATCACCTCGCATAGAACATACGATAGAGCCGAATGTTCGAACAGCTCGTGAAAACGCCTTTCGCTGTCTCGAAGCGCCTCTTCAATTCTTTTCCTTTCGGTGATATCGATCCCCACCCATTGTATTGCCGGCCTGCCGCGGTACATAATCCTGGCCGCAAATGCCTCAACCGGGAAAATCTCCCCATTCCTGCGCATCAGCCTGGCGGTATACCTGGTCGGAACATCCTTGTCGCCTCTCATCCGCCTCAAATGGTAATCTCTCAGGCGCTGGGTCTCGTCGGGCGGCACATGCTCGAAAATGCTGTGCCCCAGATACTGGTCGACTCCATCATACCCGAACATGGTGGCGCTGGCCTGGTTGGCGAAGATCGCTTTCTCATCCTGGAAAATGGCAATGGCCTGGGGAAAAACCTCGACCAGCGTGCGATATTTCTCCTCGCTCTCGCGCAGGGCCGACTCCGCCTTCTGCTTTTCGGTGATATCTATCGCCACTAATTGCGCCGCCGGGCGACCACCGAAGGTGATGGCCGTAAAAAACAGCTCCGCCAGAAATCGGGTGCCGTCTTTGCGAATGCCGTTGAATGTAAAATTCCGGGGAATTTGAGTGTCCCCATCGAGAAGACTGGCCAGGTAGGCCTCGCGCCGCGCCGCATCCTCCGGTGGAACAGGTTCGAGGACATCGAGCCCGATGACGTCCTCGACCCGGTCGTATCCCAGGAGCTCAGCGGTTGCCGGATTGGCAAAGACCACCTTGTGATCCTGGAATATGGCTATGGCCTGAGGCGACATCTCGATCAGCGTTCTGTATTGCTCCTCGCTCTCGCGCAGGCTCTTCTCGGCCCGCTTATAATCGGTGATATCCTCGGTATGGACAACTATCAGGTCGGGATCCAGAAACGCGTAAACCACCGAAAGGGTCCTAATCTCGCCGGTGCTCTTGAACTTATAGGGCATCTCGCGCTGCAAAACGAGCTTCTCCACGAAACACCGATTTAAATCCTCGAGGATATGAGGCTGATCATGATAGAAATTGCTTGCCCTAACTCCGATAAACTGAGCGATTTTTCCGCGGGTGATCTTGTCGGCGGCTTCATTGAAATCGAGAAGGATAAAATCGCTATCGGCACAACGCCACAGGTATGTTGGAATCGGAGTACCCAGATAATGGGATCGAAACCAGGACCGGCCCGATATTCCATCCGCAGCGCCATTTAGCAGGGTGGCGTTTTCGGCGCGAAGTGACTCCAGCTGCTGCCGCAGAGAATCGATCCCGGCTCTTAAATCGTTTAATTCATCCCGATTTTCTGGCATCAAAACGGCCCAAACTTATCTATAAGATAGAAAAACATCAGCGGCCGAATGGTAGTTGGTGCAGTTCAAGTGATGTCAAAAGACAGCCCATCAGCCCAGGCATGATCTTTGTGCGTCAAAAACGCACCCCCAAAAGAGGATAACGATTGCCTCAATCGCAATATACATAGCAAACCACAAATGTCAAGAAACCCGATGGCGGCCCACCACAATTTGACAACAGAGCCCGATCCGGACGGCCGAACCGGGCCACAAGGAGTTACTTAGGATATTCACTTTCGACTGCCAATGCCGTAGCCAAACATGAACGAGACGCGGCCGTCGTCGGGGATAACCCGCTACTCAAAATGCCATGCTGATCATCAGTCCATAACCGTCACTCTCGGGGAAGAAGTTGGGGATTAGACTGAGCGACAGTGTCTTGCGACGGTTTTGTTCCTTTACTGTCTTTTGCACGACAGCTATATCATAAATGGCGTCAACGCCGATAATGACGGAGAAAGCACCTATAACCGCCACTCCAGCGCCAATTGATTCCATGCCCGATCGACCATTGGCGGCTTGACTGGCCACTATCAGACCGAGCGCGCCGATTGCCGTTCTCGTCAAGATCCCCTGCATGCCCCGTCCGGTACATCCACCGTAAAAGTAGCCGACGGCCGGCCCGACAAATACACCGGGTATCGCAATCAACCAGGTCCCATCGTCGTTTTCGATTCTTGCCAAGCCCGTGGCTATCGGTATGATTGTAGCGCCGACCGATAGAGCCAGGGCGGTCGATGGATTCTTAGGCTCTGGCGTCTTGAGATCGCGACCGATATCCTGAGCCATTGGTGACACCCACAGGAGCAATGCCAGGCCAATCGTCAATCTTAGGATTACGTTTCTCATAATTACTCCTTGTTACCTAAAGTGCTTATCGTGCCGATTCATACTCCAACGCTTGATAAGGCAATTGCAATGCCAACGCAGAATGCCCGTATCTCGGAATTCAACTAATTGATAATCAACAGGATGGCCGAACCGGGGTGAGCCGCGACAATTTTCGGGAATGGCTATCTCATATCCAGGGTAGGAACGCGATAATCAAAACGGCCAAAAAGAAAAGCCCGTGCTGTATAGTTGCATGGGCTTTTCAGATGCTTTCGGCTGTCTTAGAGTTCGTCTACGCCAATTACCGTTACATCGCCGAGCTTCTTCAGGCCTTCCGCCACATCGTCGGCATTGGAGACAACGCAAAAGACCATGTTGTCGGGGTCAATATACTTCTGGGCGGCTCTCAAGATATCGGCCTTGGTCACTTTGGCTATGTTTTGCGTAAAATCCTGGATATAGGAGACCGGCAAGCCGTAGAGCTTGACCTTGATTATCTCAGCCGCCACCTGGTCCGGTGTCTCCAGCGTCATGGGATAGTAGCCGGAATAGAAGTTGACTGCGTCGGTGTATTCCTCGTCGGTAACTTCGGCCTCACGCATACTGCGGATAACGCGCAGGGCGGCGTTTACGGCGCTCATGGTGGAATCGTTTTCGGTGAAGGTGTTGCAGAAGTAAGCGCCCCTCATGGCATGCCATTCGTTCTGGGTGCGGATATCATATGTCATGCCGCCCCTGACACGCACCTCCTCGTTAAGGCGCGAGGTGAATCCTACCCCCAAGATATAATTCATTACCATGAATGGGTAATAATCGGGGTTCTGGCGCGTGATACCGAAGTGCCCGAATCTGATCTGGGTCTGCGTGGCATCGGGCTTGTTTATGAGTAGAATCTTATATCCCTTGGGGTTCGACGGCGGGGGGATTATCAGCTCTGGAATCTCGGCCTGCTTCCACTCGGCGAAAGCCTGATTCACCTTACCGAGAATCTCCTGCGGCGCAATGTCGCCGGCCACGACCAGGAAGGCGTTGTTGGGGTGGAAGAAATCGTCATAGAATTTCGCGATATCATCGCGAGTGACAGCCGCCACCGACGATTCGGTGCCGACAACGGGGTGGCCGTAAGGATGTTCGCCGAACAGAAATTTGTTAAATCCTTTCACATTGAGCGAATTGGGGTCGTCTTTCGCCTGCACGATGCCGCTGATTGTCTGATTGCGCAGCCGCTCGATTTCGGTGGTATCAAAAACCGGATGCAAGATAATATCGGAGAGAAGCCCCAGCCCGGTATCGAGGTGTTTCAACAGAACGCCGCAACTGACATTGATTGCGTCGCGATCGGCCGAGGCGCCAAGCGAGCCGCCGACAAAGTCGATCTCCTCCGAGATCTGCGTTGCCGACCTTGTCGCGGTGCCGGTGCGGAGCATGTCGGCGGTGAAATTGGCCAGGCCGGCTTTGTCCGCCGGATCGAATGCGGAGCCGGAGCGGATTATCAGCCGCATGGTCACGGTCGGCAGCTCATGATTTTCGATGGCTACCACCACCAGGCCATTTTCGAGGGTGTCCTCGGTTATCGGCGGCAATTTGACATCGCTGGAAAGCGCTAGTTGAAATGCCGCCAGCATCAATAATGTAACAAGTAACTTCTTCACGATAACCTCCTCCTCACTGGCCGGCCGCGGCCGCGTCGGGGGCCTTGGGCTGTTCTGGTATCAGGTTTATCACCGTGCGGGAACGCTCATCCAAGTACCTGGCGGTGACACGCATCACATCCTCGGCGGTTACGGCCTGAATCTTGTCGGGGTAGCTGTAGATATTGCTATAATCCCCGGTGTCTATCTCGAAATACCCGACCTGTACGGCCCGGTCCTCATTCGATTGCATGCCATCGATGAATTCGGCCTCCATCTGATTCCTGGCCTTCTGCAGCTCCCTGTCGGAGATCGGCTCCTCCTTGAGCCTGTCAATCTCCTCGTAGATAGCCTTCTCAACATAAGCCATGTCCGCCCCGGGGACAGCCTGCGCGGCCACGTAGAAGAGGTTTGGATCTTCGGTCACGCTTGCCGAACCCTGCACGAACAGCGCCTTCTGCTCGGTGTAGACAAGCCTGTGGTAGAGCCTCGAGGATTCGCCCTCGAATAGGACCTTGGCGGCCACGCGAAGAGGAACCATATCGGGATCATTCCCGGCCGGTATTTTATATCCGGCCATGACCGCCGGTAATTGGGCCACCTTGTAGTAGTCGATCCGCTTCTGGCCTCTTTGTTCCGGCTCTATCGTTGTGACCGCGGGCGGCGCCTTTTCGGCTCTAATCTTGCCATAATACTTTTTCACGCTCTTCATGGCCCCTGCGGGATCGAAATCGCCCGCGATTACCAGGAAGCTGTTATTGGGAGCATAATGTATTTTGTAGTATCCAAGACATTCCTCGAGCGTGATGGCATCGATATCGGATCTGAAACCAATCGGCAACCACCTGTATGGGTGCGCCACGAAAGCGTTATTGTAAAGCGCCTCGTAAATCGCCCCGAAAGGAGAGTTATCATAGCGCCAGAGCCGTTCGTTGATAACGACATTGCGCTCGGAATTCAGGTTCTCCTCGTTGATCTGCAGATTCCGCGAGCGATCGGCCTCGAGCGCCACCGCGATATCGAGCTTATCGGACGGCATGACTTCGTAGTAGGTTGTGTTATCAAATGCTGTCCAGGCGTTGTTGATGCCGCCATTGCCGTTGACCAGGCGATCGAACTTATCCCGGGGAAACTTCTTGCTGCCCTTAAACATCATGTGCTCGAAAAGATGCGAGATGCCCGTGATGCCCGGCTGCTCGTTTTTGCTTCCGGTTCGATACCAGACCTGGATCGTAATTGTTGGCGCCGAGTGATCGGGAATCAGAAGCACCATGAGTCCGTTGTCGAGCGCGTGCCTTTCGATCAGAAAAGCCAGCTCGCCGGCTCGCAATCGAGTCGTACCGACCTGCGCCGCCCCTGCCAGGAGCAGCAGAAGGACCGCAAATTTCTTCAGCATCGATTGTCCTCCAATTCTATTCTATTTTTAATGTAAATGGCTGTTTGAAATAGAGGCCACCCTGGCCGGCTCTTTCGAGCAAGGAACTGAGTTCGGCCTCAAGGCTGGGAATCCCGAGAGGCGGGAAGATCGAAATTCCATGGGTCGGAAGAATCATGAATTCCAGCCTATCCTCGGAATCGATCCTGGCTTTCTGCCGGGCAAGCTCGACCGCCTCCCATATCCCGCCATAGGAATCGACCAGGCCCCGTTCGAGCGCCTGGCGGCCGGTCCAGACCCGGCCCTGCCCAATCGCATCCACTGAATCTCGGCCGAGCTTCCGCCAGGTGGCGACCTTCATAACAAAATCATCATAATATTGCCAGATTATCCGTTCGATCAGAGCAATCTCCTCATCTGTCGCGGCGCGATCTGTCGACCTGATATCGGCGTGAGCGCCACGCCTGATGGTCTCGTGGCTGACTCCTACCTTCTCGTAGAATCCCGATAAGTCAGGTTTGCCCATGACCACACCGATCGAGCCGGTGATTGTCCCGGGAGAGGCCAATATGGCATCCCCGGGGCTGGCCACATAATACCCTCCCGAGGCGGCTACACCGCCCATCGAGACCACCAGCGGTTTCCTGCCCTTGATGAGCTCTAATTGACGGTAAATCTCCTCCGACGCGAAAACATCGCCGCCCGGCGAATTAACGCGAAAAACAACCGCCCTGATCGAACCATCCTCACGGACCCGCTTGAGCGCCCCGGCCAGGGTTTTCGAACCCGCTATTTTCCCCTCGAGCAGGCTTGAACCGCTCCTCCCCGGCAGTATCGTGCCGTTGGCATAGACTATCGCGATTTTCTTGGGCTCACTCCAGCGCGGATTATAATCTTCTATGCGGTAGAAAGCGCCAAGCTCGGCGTAATTTGAGCCGATCTTCTTCACATCATTTTCGACGAATTCGTCGTAATGTCTCAGCCCGTCGACAAGCCCTGCGGCAAAAGCATCCTGGGCCGTGTATGGGCCGGAATCGATCAAGGTCTTGACCTTCTCCGGTAATATCCTCCTGCCAATTGCGATGCCATCGACAAATTGCCCATAAAGGTCATCGAGCAGCCATTCAATCTGTTCTTTGGCGGCATCTGTGAGAGCGGTATCGGTGTAAGCGTCGGCGAAAGTCTTATGCGGTCCGGTGCGTACGACATCAGCCCGGATACCAAGCTTGTCCATGGTCCCTTTGTAGAATTTCGCGGTGGCCGCCAACCCTCTCAACTCCAGCAGCCCGCCCGGATCCATGTAGATCTCGTCAGCGGCGGAGGCCAGATAATAATGGAGATTGCCGCCTGTCACCATGAAGGCAGTCACTTTCTTATTATTTGCGCGATATTCGCCGATGGCTTCGCGTAGCTCCTGAGCGGTTGCGAAATCAAGCGAGACATCGTCGATTTTCAGAAGAAGCCCTGCTATTCGGGGGTCGTTTGCCCCCCTGCGAAGCTGGCTTATGACCGCATACAACGGCTCCTTGCCCTTCCCGAAAATTGGTCTCCGCCCCGGTTCCTCGACCACGTTGCCATCCAATGTCAGTGAGCCTGTTTTGCCCGCATTTGCCAGGGTGGAGGTGTAACGGATCGTGCCGACCTCCATGAAGTAATTGCCGCCGGCGAAATCATGCTCGCGAACCAGTCTCCCCTGAGCGCCGAGTCGGGATTCATCGAAATTGAACGTCATTCCGAAACGCCATTGTCCCTCGGTGCGATAATCTGTTATGAACGAGACTCCCCGGAAAGGCCCGGCCGCGAATCTGAAATTCCCATCGAGCGAGGAGATGTCCTCTCCTTCGAGCCACCTGATATCGGTTGAAAATGTGAATTCGTCGCCGAATGGCCTGATTGCGGCCGCCGGCTGATAGAGCCTTTCTTGTTTGGTTCCGCCGAATTTTGGCTGGTTCAGCCTGTCGACGACCAGCGCTAACGACGCAAAAGGCCTGGGATGATACAGGAAACCTACTTTCCAATCTTTGCGACCTTTGTAATAGGCATCGGAGCCGCCAAGCCAGCTATACGAAAGCCCCATGTAGAAATTGGAATATATACGGTCGCCCAATGACAATGTGTATTTGCGCCTGAAAATATTGTCGGTATGATTAAGCCATTCGATGCCGAAGAAGCCGGTTTTAGAGGAAAACAGCGCCCCGTCGTCGCCCCCGTAAGTCGAATCGGTGAAAGCATGGGCGTATTGAATCCCCATCGCCGACATCGAGCCGAGCCCGGCGGGATTGACCAGCCCCGAAATCGCCCTGTCGGCAGTGGCCGCCGATTCGGAAAAATGCTCCATGCCGTCGAACGGGTCGGCCGCGGCGACGGCGATGAAACTCAAATGCAAGAAGGCGGCGATTATGAGAATATGCTTCATTCCAACTCCCTTGAAAATGTGATCGGGAAAATACCGGCTGCCTTTTTCGGGGACAAGGCTTTTATTGACCCTCGATTTCGATCATACCGACGCCGCTGATTCTGACCTCGATTCGGTTCCGGCCATCGCCAAGCATACCCTCTAACCGCGTCACGTCGAGATAGACCGGCTTGAGCGGCACGCCGCTGGCGTGAATACGCCCGCCCTGATCGACATCGGCGACAATCTGCGAGGAGATATCGGCAGGAATTGACAGCTTGATATTGTTATAGCTGTTGTAAATGATAAGCTGGCTGGCATCGATATTCTCAAACTCCGCATCGATGGGAGAATAACTGGTCTCGATTTTCGATTGCCCGTGGGTCAGCGAAATACCCTTCATGGTTATCGGCGAAAAAGAGGTTTCGCAAATGAGCTCGCCCGACACGTTCTCGATAACTATCGGCGAATAGCTCGTTCTAAAGACGATCGACCCCTCGGCGGCGTCGATATCGCTGGCCCGGATCGATGAATATGACGTGTAGCCCTCGACCGGCCCCTGAATATCGGCCAGCGCGATGGCGCCGTTGACAGTCTTGAATATGGCGCTCCCCAAAGATACGGAAATGTCGGAGGCGGTTATGGCTCCGTAGCGCGTCTCGGCGTTTATGCTGCCGTCGATGGCGCTCAGGGAAATCGGCGAAAATGCGGTCTTGATCTCGACATCGCCCTTGATTCCATCAACAGAGACAGCGGAAAATTGCGACCTTATATCGACGCCGCCGAACGGCCCGCTGATGTTTAATTTAAGAAATCGCAGATCTCCCTCGATCCGCATTTTCTCCGGCAACTGCACTATAATGTCGATGGAGACGCTGTTGTCGCTTCCCTCCCAGGGGGAATCGGAGGGCGTCAGCATGTCAAGTGTCACGCGGTCGTCTCTCTGGGAGCTTAACTTGAGATCGATAAGGTCGAGAAAGCGCTCGGCTTGCGATTTGGATTGAGCGCGGGCCATCTTGATAAAGGAAACCTCGACCTCGTTGCCGGGCTGGGCCACGATGCCGATTGATCCTCCGAGGTTGCGGCTGCCGTTGATTTCAAAGACCG
>MEWP01000109.1:18809-19089 GCA_001775395.1 candidate division Zixibacteria bacterium RBG_16_53_22
CACAAAAACAACAATATCGTTTTTAATTTTCCGCTCATATGCCTTCTGTCTAATATACGATATGGCAGGGTGGCTGTTGCAACTAAAACTTCTCGACAGCCTTGTTATATAAGGCTGCCAGCAAAATCTCGCCGACTGTGGCCAGAGACTGCGGCGAGCATTTGTCAGGCGTGTCGGCCTGGGTGTGCCAGTGAGGGTAGTCGAAATCTATGATGTCGATAGCCTTAATTCGGCGAGCCAGAAGCGAGACATGATCGTCGTAGACCGTGTGCTTGACCGA
>MEWP01000109.1:19167-31613 GCA_001775395.1 candidate division Zixibacteria bacterium RBG_16_53_22
ATATTTTTCGCGATATATCTGCAGGTCGCTATCACCGACCATGTCGATCAATATCGCGAATCGCGGTCGATACGACCCCAAATTGGCCGCGAAATACTCCGAGCCGATAAGCCATCCACTCTGCCCGCCGCTGGGGCCATAATCCTCACCATCGAACAGGACGATATCTATGCCGACCGGGGCCGGGCTCTGGTGAAAAAGGCGGCCCAGTTCAAGGAGAATCGCCGCACCCGAGGCGCCATCGTTGGCCCCAAGTATAGGCAGGTGTTGTTTGGACGAATCCGGGTCCTTGTCGGAACGGGGTCGGCTGTCCCAGTGGGCACACAGCATCACCCGGCGTCGATTCTCGGGATTGTATGAGGCGATCAGGTTGGTCAGCCTTAATGTCTCGCCGGTTAGAGAATCGAAATAGGTGAATTGCTGCCGTCTGGTCAGGTCCGTCGTCGATCTGAGCGAATTGAAAAGGAAATCGGCCGCTCGGGCATGAGCCTCGGAGTTGGGGACCCGGGGCCCGAATTCGCATTGCGCCACGAGGTCGGCAAACGACCTCTGGGCATTAAATTCCGGCCGGCCGGAACACGAGGGGCCGACCAGCGCTATCGAGATGCACGCGGCCGCCACCGAAAGAGCCATCGGCCGCATCAGAATCTGATCTCGGCGCTTAAGCCGAGCTCCCTGACATGGTGCTTGCGCTTGAGGATTTTATCGTTGCTGTCGTCCCACCTGGCCCGGATCGAGCCGGTGATGGCGCGGGAGAATTGGTATGACATTCTGGGCTCGACCGTGATCTGATTCTTGTTGGCATCGACCGACTTGGCGCCATCGGTGAATGACTGTGTCTTATTGTTGGCCAGCGTGATATCGAGGTTGAGCGAAAGCTGGCTGTTGAATTTGACGCGCTTGAGCAGCGGCAGTTTCAATCCCTTGGGGGCGGTCAGGCTATACTGCAGCGACAGCTTGATCGCGTTCCTGAGCGTCTCGCTGTCGCGCTTGGATTGACCTACGCTTCTCAAGTTTTGCGAGATGGTTCGCCCCTTGTCGTAGCGCAGAGTTGCCCTGACGTTGTTTCGAAAGCTGACATTGAGCGAGGCCAGCGGCGCCCAATCTTTGGATGTGTCCCTCTTGTAAAGCTCGCCGCTGCCGGCGTCGCCGCTCTCATCGACTTTCCTCGAATAATTCGACTGCCAGCTGACGCTGTTGGAGAGCTTCTTGAAAATAAACAGCTTCTCGAGTTGTGACAACGTCATTCCAATATCGGGGAATGTGAGCGAGCGTGTCATGACCGGGTTGTTGGCCGAACGGGTTGTGGTTTTCCGCAGGTTATAGCCGGTGGTGATATCGAGGCCCCGGCCAGGTTGGAGGCCGGAATCCAACTGGTAGTTATCGGAGAAGACGGTTTGATTGGGAGTAACCAGCCCTGTCGTCGATTTGCTTCTGGCCTGCGGGTTTTCGGTGAAACCGAACAGGTATTGCCACGACGGTCTTTCAAGGAGACCCTGGACCGTGAATTTCTTGTCTCTTAAATAGGCGGCCCGGATCGGCTTGACGCTCTTAAAAAGCGCTACGACCTTATTGAATACCCATTTCGGTGAGCCCGCGCCCGGCCCACCCGACGTCTCTGTCGGCTCTCCGTCCTCGCCCTGCCGTTTTTCTAATCCCTCGCGTTTGCCGTCCGGCGCCTCTTCCTCTCCCGGCTGTCTGGGCAGGTCCGCTTTCCTTGGTGGCGGACGGTCTCCTGACTCGCGCCGGGAAAAGAGGTTCTGGATATTGAACGTGAAATCGCTCTTGAATGAGGAATTCATCTGAGTCGAGCGAGTCGAGTCGGGATTACGCTTGAGATCGGAATTCTCAATATACTGCGAATTGAATGTAAATCTGTTCTCCAGGAATTTCAATATCTTCGGCTGAAAGCTCGTCTCAAATCGCTGCTGGAAAGTCTGTTCCCGCCCGAGCTTTAGCCGCGAGGGGTTGACACTCAATTTGAACCTGCCGGGCCGACTGATATCACGGGTGGTATTGACGTTATATGACGCCCGCAGGCTCGGGAACAGCGAGAAACCTGTGTTGCCGGTCAGCGCCAGGTCTTTGACTCGGGAGCTGGTCCAGATGCCGCGCTGGTTGACACTCCTGGCTTTGCTCCCATTAACCTCCCCCGAGAAGCTCAGCTGGGTCGGCAACGGCGTCATCGACGCTCCATGGACGGAGGCCGGCAAAAACATATACTTGGTCCAGAAAAACGGCTTGAACGACGGTTTGGCCTTTGGCGATAAATCGTAGGCAGCCGACCCCCTGTAAATATCGCGGCGGTCGATCGGCGCCGTTGGCGATGAGGCCTTGGAGTGAGAGAAGGTGTAGTTGGTTCGGATGCGGTTCAGGGTCAGGTTCCATAACCAGTTCCTGGTATTTCGATTGAACGATTCGGTGACCGTGTAGCCGTAGGTTTTGTTCTCGGTCTTTTCCTGCTGTTGAGCCTCCTTGTCGAGGATGATATCCGAACCGGGCTGCAGCCTGGGAAGCGCCAAACTGCTCTGCCAGGTAACCGATATCGGCAGGCTAAGACCCAGCGATGGCGACAGGAATTTGTCGGCCCTGAAATTCAGCCGGGCGGCCTTACCGACATTGGTGGAGCCGACGGCGGTTTTGGCCGAGAGCGGGAAGAAATCGGCGCCCTGGCGAGTATACGACACGTTGACATCCATGAAATCCGAGAACCTGGCCGTGGCCTGAATCCTGCCCGCGAAATCGGAATTCTTCCTTACGTCGACCACCCGCATCTCATCTATCCAGACCTCGCCGGTATATGCCTGCGGGGCATCGGGCGAAATCTCCACTCCAACTATGAAGAACTTGACCTGCGAAAGCGACGGCTTGCCGTAGACCCGATAGTTCCCCTGGGTCGTGTCGGGCCGGGAAGTATCCGGGGGCGCATTCCTGAGAAACCAATATTTCAAATCGGTCAGCTTGGCAAAATCGATTTCGACCCAGTTGCTTTTGACCCAGCCGGTATCGAGGACGACGCGATATTCGTAGAAGTTGTCGTTGTTCACGTTAAGGGTCATGAAGAAGGTGATCATGCTGTCGCGAACGCCGCTGGCTACCGCCGTATCGCCGTGAACAAACATCTTGAGCCGGCTGTATTGGGTGTAATTTTCCTGGTTGAAAAGGGTCCAGGCGGCTCCGGCTACGTGGCCGGCGGGCATATTCAGGTATGAGAGCACCAGCGATTGTTCCTTCTCGCGGACGCCGGTTCCACGGTCGAGTTCTCCGGCGATTCCGGGTGGTGCATAATAAGTGCCGGCGTTGTCCTGCGTATTCTTGATGGCGATTTCGAATTTCTCGTCGGGGCCGACCTGGTCGCTCGGCTCGATCGGCAGTTCCCGCCACTTATTGCCGACCAATTCGAAGGTGGCAATGGCCAACTGGTAGGAATGCGAGCTCCCTGTCATCCAGACCCTGGCAAAATTTATCCGCGTAAAATCGGCCTGCTGGCTATTGCCCCTGATCCGGTAGATGGTTGAATCCTGCAAGGGTATCCTGAGTAATTTCCAGCCGGTCGACGTTGAATCGACGATATACGCGGAGCTGTCCAGATCGACCGAGTACTCGAAATACCCGTTTTGCATATCGAGGCCGCTGTTGTTGTTGATATCCTCCGTGTCCATCCGTCCCAAGCGGTCGGGATCGTTGTTATTGCCCTCGGTACCATTGATCCTCGAATAGTCTACGTCGCGGACGTCGGGGTTCCACGACCAGTTGTCGCCATTGCGGTCAGGCGGGGGATACGGCCCGGTTTCCTGGGAATCGAAAACACCATCGAGTCCGGTATCTTCCTCACCGGGCTCAAAAACGCCGATCGCCGTCCCGAGACTGTCGCGGTCCTCGGAATCCGGAATCTGATCGTCATCGATGTCCTCGGAGATAGAACCCAGATCGATATTCAGCATCGCATTTGGGGCGGCGCCGGCTGTATCGGGATGGTACCAGATCTCTATATATTTGCTCAATGTCTGATTGGAAAGCCCCGTATAGAAGGGACGCATAATTCCGGCCCAGCTTGATTCCGGGGCGGTCAGAGTCGTGTCGGGAAAGTAGTTCAATATGAGGACATCGATGCGGTCATCCTGGCGCTTGACACCCTCCTGCCGGGCAGGCCAGATGCTGGTGATTGTCAGGGCCTGAACCGGATTGTACCACCATAGCCCGCCCCGTCGAGCAAGCGGCAATTTCAGACCCGAGGAATCGAGCGGCGGCGAGGAGGCGGTCCAGATGCCGCGCCTGGTGGAGAGGTCGGTGTAATTCTTGGTCCCCTCGAAATCATCTATGAAGGCCTCGTTCTTGATGTTCGGATTGGGGAAGCTCTGGGCGATTTCTCCCGTGATGTCGAGGCCTGACGACGCATCGGCCTCCACAAACGGCATGGCATCGACCAGCCTCGTCATGAATTCCGGCTTGAAACTGAAATTGAAATTGCTGTCCCAAACGAAACCTCGCTTGGGTTCGCGGCCCACCCTCGGCCTGGGATCGGAGGCCGATTCCGAGCGGTACATGGCGGCCATGGATATGGTTGAGTTGTCGAAGAGCTTGTATTGCGCGGCGGCCCCGAACAGGCTCTTCTTCTCCGGCATGAAGAATGGGGCGTATTCAAAATCGACCGTGACATTGGCCGCCGGATTAAGCGCCTGATCGGATAGAAAAGTAATCTGCCCGAGATCGTAATTTATGGAATAATCAACATCGCGCCTGAGTACGGTGCCGTCGCCAAGCCTGACCACCTCCGAGCCCGACATGATATTGGCCCGCCCGAGCGGGAATGTCGAGGCCCGCTGGGCTGATTTGACATAAATGTAATAGTCGCTGGAGTCGTGCAGATTGGCGGGGTCGAGAAGATAGATACTGGGCACTTTCGTGGTCAGGCTGTCGCTGGCGAAAGGGTTGCGACCGGGAAATATCAGATGCCCCTTGGAGGCATCCATTATGGTATTGTCGAAATCGAAAATGCAGTCGGCCCCGGCCTCCTGCGTGGTATTGTTTTTCTTGTCCAGGCCGAGCAGGGTTATGTAACAATGGCCGTTCTCGTCCTCGGGATCGGTCGTTCTGTCACCCTGCCCCTTGTATATTTTTAGCTCAAAGCCGTCGGGCGAGATGTTACGCGCCCCGAGGTCGTAAACATTTCGCCACATCAGGCTCCAGGTGGTAAACTGACTAATGGGGCTTCTGGCTCTCAGAAGTTTCAGCACAAACGTTGTGTCGGCGTCCTGGTTGCTGTTGTTGGGACGGTAGCTCAGGTTGCCGACCCGGACCGTGTCGCGCCCCACCCCCGGCGTGTAGCGCGTGTACACTATATATGCGCCCAGAGCGACACCCTGCTGAACCGCCTGATTCAAAACCACGAACCAGCTATTCCGGTAAACGTCATATTGTGTGGGGTCGATCGGGGCAAACGAGGCTATCTCATATTCTACCCTGATGCTCTCCGCGGGCGAGACGTATGGCAGGGAATCGGCCGGACTGACGCAGGCCAGGCCCCGGGCATTGTCCGGCCAGTTCCCCATACCCTGGACGCTCTGGTAGAGCTCGACCGAGATGATGGTATCGGCAGCATCGAACTCGATGGGGTCACGTAACCAGAAATATGTGCCGGCCAGATATTGGTAATCGCGGATGGTGCTTTCGGCGCCCCTGGCCCCGGCGTTGAAATTGGCTTTTTCCGAGGTTCCCTTTTCCTGGCTGGTGATCATGGTCATGTCGAGATTGCCGACTTTGGCGGTGGCCTTGATACCAAAAAGGCCCTGCACGTTCTGGCTGTAACCGATCATTTGGGCGTTGGGAAGTGAGAGGTTGGTGTTGCCGGCCTCGACCGACTGCAGGATTTCGTCCTCATCTCCTTTGTAACGCAATTTGATAGTGTTGGCCAATTCGACATCGCGCTTGGAATCCTGATCGACCTCGACCGTGATCTTGGAGCCGATCGTGCCGGTCACCTTGAATCGCGAGACCTGCTCCATTTGCAGGGTGGGGAATTTGCTTTGACGAAAAGTCCCGGTGTTTGCGAGACCATCCTCCCACTCCGAGCGGCCGGAGAAGGAGATGGAGCGCGAACCTGTAACTTTGATGTTCGATTTGCCCTCGCCGATAATACCCTTGACAATTTCCGGAGCCTCCACGGGGATATCGATCTGAACACCCTCTTTACCCTTCTCGGCCCCGCCTTTACCAAGCTGCTGTTTCAAGTCGCTGCGCCAGGAATTGGCGAGGGAGTACTGCTCGCGGTAACTCATATACCGTGTCATGCTGAGGATTTGATAGGAGGGGAGCTCGTAATTCCCGTAAAAATCGCGGATTTGAACGAAATTACCTCGATTTGCGAAGTAATATCCCCGGCTATATTGTAATTTGTTGAACTTAAAAATGTAACCAGGGGCATATCTGTTGAGGCCGCGCCTGTCAATCGGCGGACCCTCAGACGCCCTGATAGTAAAACGGCTTTTGATGCTCAGCGGGACCCTGATTTCACCGATTTCGGCGGCAATTACAGCGGATGCCCCGGAGAGAACCAGAAGCAGTACGGAGATCTTTCTGAGAAGCGACAACTTACACTCTGCCCATTGGGCTTTTCAGTACACCTTCAAATTTATATCAATATTCCCTTGTGCCTCCTTTCCTTACGGGTAATCTCCTAAGGGTCAATATACAAAATCTCTCTCTTCAAGTCTATGCCAAATTTATGGCGCGCCGCCTTCTCCATCATGGCCACCAGGGTTTTCACGTCGTTGGATGTCGCCTTGCCCATGTTAACCACTATGTTGCAATGCTTTTCGAACACGGCGGCATCACCCACCCGCATCCCCCGCACACCAGCCTCCTCCAGAATTTTCCCGGCCGGGGTGACATTATTGGGCTCCTCCAGCTTGCGAAGGTTCTTGAACACCGAGCCCGCCGAGCCGAGTCCTACCGGATGACGCTCCATTCTGAAACGCCGCCTTTCATTTACTATTTCGGCCAACTTCTGCTTATCTCCAGGCCTTAGCGCCAGTTTCACCGAAAGCACGACATCGCCGGAATCGGAAAGAGATGATTTCCTGTAAGCGAACCTGAAATGCTCGTTATCCACAATCGTGATTCCCCCGTCGCGGGTGTAGAGAACGGCCTTTTCCAGGATTTCGTTGATGGCGTGACCGAAGGCCCCGGCGTTTCCATATACCGCCCCACCTATTGTACCTCTGATGCCGGCCGCGTATTCCAGGCCTGCCAGGCCGGCTTCGAGCGCGGCGTCAACCATCTTATCTACCACCGCCCCCGACTGCGCCGATATGCTGCCACCACTGCAGATTGCAAACCGGGAGCATTCGTCTTTTATGATAAGGCCGGAGTACCCCTCGTCATCGAATAGGATGTTGGAACCGCCGCCGAGGATGAAGAATTTGAGATCGCATTCTCGAGCAGCATCGACCGCCCTGATTATTTCGGTTGGGGTGTGGGCCACAAAGAAATATCTCGCCGGCCCGCCAATTCCGAAGCTGGAATATTGCGCCAAAACGACGTCGCGCCGCACCTGGCCGTCGAGTCTGGCATTTAAGAGATTTTCATTCATTTAATTCGCTTTCACCCGCTACAGGCCCAAGCCGAAAGGCCGGTAATCCTTATACGTCGGGGGTCCACTCCATGTTCGTTAATTTGAGAGCGCTCACCATATATGATATCGACAGGATTCCTAAAGACAAGACCGCCACTATCATGATAGGATTGATCAGGCTCGATAAATATCGGTATGCCAGATAAGTTAGTCCATAACCGCCCAGGCCGACCACCATTATCGAAAAGGCATAGATAAATCCCCCGCCGCCTTTGAGCATTCTTTTGGGATGATCCCATTTGAAATTTCCCCAGAAGGCGCAGATCGCCAGCCCAACTCCAAAACCGATCCAGGAGAAAAGAATGGTCAGGAATACCGAATCGATATCGCCGGGCTTTTTGGCGACATAATGAATCATTGCCGCCCCGAGCGCCAGAATTGTCGTAAACAGCAATCCCACAATTAGCTTGCTGGCCAACGTCAACTGGCGACCGTTTGGGTTGATCAGGTTCCGCCAGAAAGCGAGCCGCTCCAATGTCAACATGCGGCTCCCGACCTGTCCTCCGAAGAAGGCGGCAAACAAAGTCGCCACGGGGGAGATGACAAGGCCGGAGATTTCATCGGAGTGGCCGCTGGTTCCGACGAAGGGATAGAGCAGGAAAAATGCCATCATTACCAGGCTTTGGGTCATGACACCCGATTCCCTGGCGAACAATATCATATCCCTCTTGACGTGGGCCATCAAGGGCGAGCCACCGGGCGCAAATCCGCCAATCGCCACGCGCGATGGGGCCGCGACCTCTTCGGCGATGCCACCGGCGTAATATCTGGCCGTAGACACAAAGGCAACGAATGTCAGCGCGACCGACAAAACTACCAGTATCAGAAAATATAACAGGGCGACAGGCAAATCCCCGGAGGCGGCGCCGAGCGTCGCTTTGTAGGCCCATCCGGATGGCAGATAACTGAATATCGGCCATGATGCGATATTGGCTGTTTTCATCGCTTCGCTGCCGAAATCGGCTGACCCCGACGAAAACTGGCCGCTGAATTGTCTCATGGCGGCCCACATGCCGATCCCGATAAAACTGCCAACGACCGTGATGACCCCTTTAAGTCGTGCGCGCGGCACATGATTACTGATAAGCGAGGCAATTATTATTCCCAGGGCCCCCGGTATCGTGGCCATCAAAAATGTCACCAGGGCGGCGATACAATAGTATCCGGGCGACGATCCATGATGCAATCCCAGGACTACGAGCACCGGCGTCAAGAACAGGAATGATACCCTGGCATTCAGGAAAGTGGCCTCCAGCACCTTGTAGATGAATATGTCTCGCCGCGGAATGGGCAGAGAAAGGAGTATTGCCAGATCGTCCGAGAAAAAGATAGTAAATACAGCCTGCGACAATCCCCAGAAGAGCAGCAGGAGGAACATGCCGTGAAATGACAGGGCAACAAGATTTTCGAGAATCCTGGGGCCGCGCTCGGGGTCCAGCTCGGCGAATTTGAGCAGGCCATATGCGAAACTCGAGAGTGCGAATGCCAGCATTGCGAAAACAAATATGAAAAGCAAAGTCTTGCCGATTTTGCCGCCGCCCCTGACGGCGCCCAACATCATCAGGAGGCGGTATTTGAGGAGAGCTGCAAGCATCTCAGCGGCCGCTTAAGTATTTTACGACCTCGTCGTACTCCGAGCCGCCGGTGAGCTCGATGAAGAGTTCCTCGAGAGTCGAGCCTTCTTTGGTGGTTTCTTTGAGTCGGTCGACCGGGCCATCGGCTACGATCTTCCCCTTGTTGATAATATAAAGCCTGTTGCACATGTTCTCGGCAATTTCGAGGATGTGAGTGGAAAAGAGAATTGCGCATCCGGAGCGAGAGAGCTCGAGCATGATGTCTTTTATTTTTCTGGTGGCCCGAGGGTCGAGCCCGCCAGTCGGCTCATCGAGCAGGAGCACCTCCGGCCGGTGGAGCACTGCCGCGGCCAGCGAGACTTTCTGCTTGGTGCCGTGCGATAGCGATGAAATCAACTTCTTGCCATGTTCGCCGAGATCGAACAACTCGATCAGGTCCGCGATTCTTTTTTGCGCGGTTTCCTTATCCAGGCGGAAAACGTCGGCGGTGAAATGAAAAAATTCGAGTGGTGTGAGTTTCTCGTAAAGGTTGGGCACATCGGGAACATAGCCGATCCGCCGGCGCGCGCGGACCGGTTCATCGTTTAGATCGAACCCGCCGATATTTACCCTGCCTTTATCGGGCCTCAGAAGCCCGATCAGCATTTTGAGAGTCGTTGTCTTGCCGGCGCCGTTCGGTCCCAGGAAACCGACAATCTCACCGGCCGCCACTTGCAGGGAAACATCATCGACTGCCTGGAGTTTGCCGTAGCTCTTGGAAAGGTTTTGGGCCAGAAGCATAGTCATGGTTGATTCGGTTCTCCCGGTGGAGCATCGTTGCTTTCCGCGGACGCTGTGGGAGCCTCATCTTTTTTCTCGGGCCCTTTCTTGGCCTCCTCGAGGTAGTTCATGCGAAGTTCAAACAGGGCATGTTTGAGATATTTGGCCTCGCTCTCGGCGAGGTTACCTGCGGTCTTCTCCTCGAGCATTCCCAGCATATCGATCGAGTGCTTGGCCATCTCGAGATTGCGTTCAACCTTGCCTGTGATCATGCTCGGCACCTTACCCATCTGCTGCCAAGCGGCCGCCTGGAACGAGAGCACGAGCTGGGTAAACAGGAGTCCCGATTCGTTTTTCGGAGAATCGTCGTTTTTCTCGTCAGATTTGGCCATGCCCTCAACCTTTCCTGGAAAGCCTCGCCGCCAGCGAGAGCTTATGCTGCACGTCCATTAGATCGGCCTCGACCTGCTTTAAGAGCCTTTGCATGTCGAGGTCGGTGGAGCGGTCGATCATGCCGTTGACCAACTCGGCCACTTCCCTGGCTTTCTTCAAAGCTTCTTCCGCCTTATCCATCTTTCCTCTTACCCCTTACGCTTGAGTGTGGAACATTTATATATTATCCTACTTTCGCGAATTTAAGTCTACCGCCTAACCTTTTCTTCAGAATTATTTTGAGTTGCTGATTTTCGGGCTTGGCCAGGCTGGGATCATCATTGACAATATCATACGCGAGTCTGCGAGCCAGGGTTACGAGACGACTATCCGTTATTCGCGCCACTCGAAGCTCCGGGATGCCGTGCTGGCGCGTGCCCAGAATCTCGCCCGGCCCGCGAAGCTCCAGGTCGGCCTCGGCGATCTTAAAGCCATCGGTGGTCGAGATAATAACGTCGATCCGCTTCTGGGCATCCTCCGAGCATCTCTCTCCCGTCAGAAGGAAGCAATATGACTGTATTCCCGATCGCCCGACCCGTCCCCGAAGCTGGTGGAGTTGCGAAAGGCCGAACCGCTCGGCGTGCTCAATTACCATGATGGTCGCCTGCGCCACATCGACCCCGACCTCGACGACGGTGGTAGCAACCATGACCTCGATGTCACGATTCTTGAAGGCCGCCATGGTCGACTGTTTATCGGCACTTTTCATTCTGCCGTGGAGGAGCCCGAGCTTAAGATCGGGGAAAATATCTCGCTTGAGATGCTCGAACGCCTGGGTAGCTGCCGCAAGGTCGCTCTTTTCCGTCTCCTCCACCAGGGGGTAGACTATGTAGGCCGACCGGCCCTCTCTTGCCTGCTTGCGGATAAATTGATACATCTCCGGGCGCTTATCTTCGGTTACATATTTTGTTACAATCGACACTCGCCCGGGGGGCATCTCGTCGATTATCGAGACATCGAGATCACCGTAGGCAGTCATGGCCAGCGTGCGCGGAATCGGCGTGGCGGTCATGACCAGGATATCGGGATTGCGCCCCTTAGATTGCAGGGTCGCCCGCTGCATGACTCCGAAACGATGTTGCTCATCGATCACGACAAATCCCAGTTTGGCGAACTTGACCTTTTTTTCGATGAGGGCGTGCGTGCCTATGACCACCGGGCATGTGCCGGATTCGACATCGGCGAAAGCCTCTTTGCGTCCGCGTCCCTTGACCGAGCCGGTGAGAAGCTTGACCGGAATGCCGATCGGCTGAAGGAGTTCCGAAACCGAGAAATAATGTTGTTCGGCAAGTATCTCGGTCGGGGCCATAATTGCGGCCTGATAGCCGGATTCGACAGCCCCCAACATTGCCAGCACTGCGACGATCGTTTTGCCGCTGCCGACATCTCCCTGGAGCAGGCGGTTCATCTGGTATTTTGCGGCCATATCGTCATAGATTTCCCTTAAGACCTTTTTCTGCGCGCCTGTCAGGGAAAAACCGAGCTTGCCGAGGAGCTCGCGGCCATGTTTGCGTGGCGGTTGAAGCTCGATACCATCGGTCTTGGAGTGGCGCTTCTTCTGGCGGCCGACCAGGATCAACTCGAGATGGAAAAGCTCCTCGAACGACAGCCGCTGGCGCCCCATATCGGCCATTTCATGCGAGTCGGGGAAATGAACTTGCCGGATGGCCCGCGTCAGGTCGATCAGGCCGTACTCGCGGCGTCCGCTTTCGGGAAGCGTTTCGCATGGCAGGCCGGACAGGGTATCGAGGGCCGGCTTGATTATCCGTCGCAGGCCGCGAGAGGTCAGGCCATTCTGCCTGAAAGCCATGTTTTCGGGGTAGATCGGGATTATGCGGCCGGTATGGATCGGCTCTTCGTCGATTGAATCAATGATTTCAAATTCCGGATGGGCCAGGGATATGCCGTTGAAGTAGCTGACCTTGCCGGAGGCGATGACGATATCGCCCTCCTTGAAGATGTTTCCCAGGTATTGGTATTTTTGAAACCAGACCAGTTCGACATACCCGGTCTGGTCCTCGATAATTGCCACGAAGCGATTACTCCGT
>MEWP01000110.1 GCA_001775395.1 candidate division Zixibacteria bacterium RBG_16_53_22
TCTACAAGAGCCGTGGCGGACCCCGCATAAAGCAGTGAAAAACTTAAGCCTCGAAGAACCACGCCCCTTTTGCCTACGACCTGACGGAACTTGGGTGGTCTGCTATCATTCGCGGATTTGCCAGGAAAATTTTGATTATTCTATTGATTTAGTCATTGGTTCATTGATCTCCGCCGCAATTCCCTTTAGCGAATCTTCAAAGCTAGGTAAGACGAAACTGGGGCCATATTTTCCGATATGATATTCCAAATAATAAATCGCAGCATGTATTATCAATCCACAAGTAAATAATAATATAATTTCGACATGACCTGCATCCAATTCCGGGAAAAACCTTAATTGTATCTTTTCACCAACATTTCTGCCATACCACGCCAATATCTCTTCACCCTCGGCATGTTTTATATTGCTGAGGCGACCGTACACCTTCTTGTCAAGAGGAGGGATTACCCCAATTTCCTTGGCCTTTTTCTTAATATCATCATTTTTAAATTTTCCACTAATAATCCTAATGGCATATTCAGGTGATTTTGTAATCAACGCGATAGTTACTAAGGCATCATTAATATCCCTGAATAGAGTATGAGCGGTTCCGTGCCAACCACAACGTAATGCCACCAAGATAGTACGCACATCACCATTAATTTTCATACACATGGCCAAATGCACTTTGTGAAAATCGCTGTTAATATTGCTTGAAAGTTTATTTTCAGATTCTGAAATGCTTTCTAGAAATAAATCATATGATCGGTTAAATAAATCAATTTGGTTTTTAAAATGCTCGTCGATATATTTGCTATTCCTAATTTCCTGCTCTGACACGGCCAAGTGATTTATCATTAGGTCCCTCAAAAAAAGCCCTATTGTCTTGAATAGAGCATCTTAAATCCGCTCTCATCCAGCACAACATAATTGTAATTTTCGAAGAATTCGCCGCAGTTTACATACAGGCCATGGCCGAAGTCCTCGATCTGCGGCAGGTGGACATGGCCCATGACGACGGCATCGTAACCCTCGGCGACCTTGTCGCGGGCGAATGCGACATAATCGGTGGGGTCGATTTTCTTGCGATTGGTGGTGTAATAGCGCGAGGCTTTCGAGGAGCGCACGGCCAGGCGGTAGGCCAGGTTCACCGGAAGTTGCGAATAGAGCCAGATGCAGGCCCGGTTGCGGAAGAGCTTTTTTAAGAAGCGGTAGCCGACATCGTCCCGGCGTAAGCCGTCGCCGTGTGTGATCAGGATCTTTCGTCCGTAATGACTGACCTCATAGAGGTCGCCGGTCAGGATCACGCCGGCCTCACGCTGGATATAATCCTTCATCCAGAAATCGTGATTGCCGGGGATATAGAATACCTTGACTCCGGAGCGGGTCAGGTCAAGCAGGGCAGCCAGCACTTTCAAGTAGGCCGCGGGTATAGCGAAGCGGTATTCGAACCAGAAGTCGAAGAGGTCGCCGACGATGTAAAGGTGCGAGGCATTAACCTTGACCTCATCGAAGACAGCCAACAGGCGGCTTTCGGTGGCCGAGTTGTCCTCGTAGGGCCGAAGATGGGCGTCGGAGATGAAATAGACTTTCTTCTGCATATCTGCCATGTGGCACCTCAAGCTCCTACAATTCGCGGTCAGAGCAAGCTCTGACTCGCGTGGAGACGCGGCCCCGGGCGGCGAATCATATCGGGATATCTCTGCCGATGGTTGGGCCATTTCAAAATCAGGCGAATCCCGTTAGAGGGCATATGAATAATCATCGCAACGCCGAAGCCTCCGCGCATCTCCAGCTCAATAACATCTTCTGAAGTTATAAATTTATTATCGAACGACCCCATATCCAGCGGCAAGACGCCTTCAATACGCCCTTCATACTCTGCCCCAATATTCCACTGTATTAATTCTTGCAGCATCGGATGCATTATAATATAATGGCCGAGTTTGGAGCAAAAAATTTTTGGAGCCGTATAATAGCCGGCTGTTCCATCGACATATTCAGGCGAAACGGAAGAGGGTATGGATAAATTCATTGTCAACGGCGGCAAGAAGCTAAATGGCAGTATCAGGGTTTCCGGCTCGAAGAACGCGGCCCTGCCGATAATCGCGGCGGCCCTTCTGGCCGAGAAGGGGAAGACGCATCTAACCAACGTGCCCGACCTGGCTGATATCCACACCATGATGGGGGTTCTCAAAGGTCTGGGGGCCAGGATCGAGTTTGATTCCAAACATGGAACCATGATAATCGACGCTGGCAACGTGAGCAGCCATATAGCGCCATACGATTTAGTCAGGAAGATGAGAGCCTCGTTTCTCGTTATGGGGCCGCTGTTGGGCCGCCTGGGCAAGGCCCGGGTCTCGCTGCCCGGTGGATGTGTCCTGGGACCACGACCGGTTGACCAGCACGTGCTCGGTTTCAAGCGGCTGGGAGCCAAAATTACCGAGAGCCGCGGCTATATCAATGCCGCCGCAGATCGATTGATCGGCACCGAAATCTTTTTCGACCGCCCCAGCCATACCGGCACCGAGAATATCATGATGGCCGCGGCGCTGGCCAAAGGGACCACGGTCGTTATCAACGCCGCCTGCGACCCGGAGGTGGTCGACCTGGCACTTTTCATGAATAAGATGGGTGCCAAAATTTCCGGGGCCGGAACTACACGAATGGAGATTTCCGGTGTCAAAAGGTTGAATGCTGCCGACCACGCGATCATGCCCGACCGCCTGGTGGCCGGGACATTCCTGTTGGCATTGGCGGCCTGCGGCGGCAGTATCGAATTAAGGGAAGCCAGGCATAAAGACCTGGAGATCGTTCTCGATAAGCTTACGGAGGCCGGAATCGGCATAAAGCATAATGACAAGAAGATAATGGCCTCGGCAAACCGCCGGACGAGCGCGTTCCGGGTGACTACCTACCCGTTCCCGGGATATCCGACCGACCTTCAGGCGGCAACCATGGCACTGGCCTGCGTATCGAAGGGAACGTCATATATCCGGGAGACGGTGTTTACGGAGCGGTTCACCCATGTAATGGAGATGCAGCGCCTGGGAGCGCAGATCAAAATCAGCGGCGACGAGGCAATAGTCACCGGCAGCGATCGGCTCCAGGGGGCGTCGGTGATGATGTCGGATATTCGGGCTGGGGCTGGTCTGCTGATCGCCACCCTGGCCGCCCACGGAGAATCGGAGATCCTTCGAATTTACCACGTGGATCGCGGCTACGAGAAGATCGAGGACAAATTGCAGGCTTTGGGCGGAAATATCAAGCGGGTTCCGATGTAGAATAGTTATGGAACTGAATCGCAGGCTTGGACGTTTTCATCAGATAGAACATAGTTCATGATTATAGCGAGCAAGGAATGAAAAAAATCGTAATACTCTTATTAATTGTCGCGGGCCTGCAATCGGCCTCCGCCCAAGAGGTTTATTTCGGGCAAAACAAGGTCCAGTACAAGAATTTCGACTGGTATTTCATTCAGACCTCGAATTTCGACATCTATTTTTACAAGGGCGAGGATACCCTGGCCGCTTTCGCCGCCAATGTCCTTCAAGCCGCCTACCAGGATATCAAGGAAGAATTGAATTACTCGCTCTCCACCCGGGTGCCGATAATTATCTACGCCTCCCACAATGAGTTCCAGCAGACCAATGTGATTTCGGAGTTGATACCGGAAGGGGTTGGAGGATTCACCGAGGTTTTCAAAAACCGTATCGTAATCCCATTCACAGGTTCATACGAGGATTTCCGTCACGTGCTGCACCATGAGTTGACCCACGCGGTATGGTTCGACCTGCTTTATGGCAACGCTATCCGATCGTTGCTATCGCCCGAGGCCCTTTTCCGGCCCCCTCTCTGGTTCTCCGAGGGTTTCGCCGAATACTCGTCGCGTTACGGCTGGGACCTCGAGGCCGATATGTTCGTGCGCGACGCCGTAATACAGGGGTACCTGCCTCCGCTCGACCAACTGGGTGGATTCCTGGCCTATAAGGGCGGACAATCGGCGCTACTGTATATTTCGGAGAAATACGGTGAAGAGAAGATCCCCGAAATACTGAATAAGGGCAAGGTCCTCATCCTGATGGACCGGGCAGTCAAGGCCGCGGTGGGAATTCCGCTGGATAAGGTATCCGATGACTGGCAAAAAGCTCTTCGACGGGTTTATTGGCCCGAGATCGCAGCAAGGCAGGAGCCCGGGGATTTCTCGAAGGCCCTGACCGAGCATATCAAGGATGGCTCGCTGGTCAATCAGAAGCCGGAGTGGTCACCTAAAGGCGACAGGCTGGCCTTTTTCACGGATCGCTCCAATCCTCAGCACGGCTATTCCGACAGATTCAACGAGGTCTATATCGTTTCGGCTCTCGATGGCAAGGTCATATCGCGGCTGGTCAAGGCCGAGCGCTCGGGCGACCTGGAATCGCTGCATTCATATATTTCGGGGCTGGCCTGGTCCCCCGACGGCGAGCTACTGGCGTTTATCGGCAAGAGCAACGGGAATGATGTTCTGATGATTTACGAGGCCAAGTCGGGCAAGAGAAAGAAGAAGATCGAATTAGGCATGGAGGGCATGAGAAATCCGGCCTGGTCACCCGACGGAAAGAAGATCGCTTTCGACGGCAGCAAGAGCGGCTTCAACGATATTTACATCTATGAACTGGACCCCGGGAGTCTGACACGCCTGATGAACGACCGTTACGACGACAATGATCCGTCCTGGGCGCCCGACGGGCAGTCGCTGGTATTCGCCTCCGACAGGCCGGATGCTTTCGATGATGCCGACGGATATAAGTATGGCGATTACAATCTGTTCGTTTACGACCTGAGGAATTATTCCACCAGGAAGATAGTCGCGTCGCCTTACAACGATTTCCAACCTGTCTTCTCTCCCGATGGCAGTCGGATCGCGTACGTTTCCAATCGCAATGGGATCGACAATATTTACCTTTACGAGATGGCCACCGACCAGAGTTTTCCGGTTACCAACATCCTCACCGGGGCCTTCTCGCCGACCTGGTCCCCCGATGGCGACCAGATCGCGTATTCGTCGTTTTTCGACTATGGCTTTGACATCTACATCTTGAAAGATATCAAGAATGTCGGCGATGAGAACGGCGAGTTGAGCCTGACGCATTATATGAAAAAGCTCAGGACCGGCGAGGGGAATATATTTGTCCCCGAGGAGGCCGTGGTTCCGGATACCCTGATGGTCGAAGCCGACACCACCGCAGGCCCATCGACCGATTTCAGCACCTATGTTTTCCGGGCCGGCGAGGAGAAGATACAGGAGGAGGTCGGCGCTCCGCCGGTCGATACCACGCAGGCCGCCGAGTTCGATTCCACCGCCCTGGTCAATGCCGATACCCTGGAATATCTGCTTCCCGACGGCAATTTCAAGCGAAACCGGTACAGACTCAAACTCTCTCCCGAATTAGTCACGGGCGGGGTAACCTACGATAATTTTTATGGTCTCCAGGGGCAGTCCTACCTGTCGATCTCCGACATGTTCGGCAACCATCACTTCTTCGTATACACCGATCTGGTCAACACCATCGACCAGACGAATCTCCAGCTGGCTTATTCTTACAGCGCGCGTCGAGTGGATTATGCCGCCTCGATTTTCCACTTCAAGAATTTATATTATAACGACAGCGATCCCAATCCGAATCTGCATTACTTTTTCAGCGATCGAATATATGGCGCCCAGGGGTATGTAACTTACCCCTTCTCGCGCTTCTCGCGTCTCGATTTCCTGGCCACGCAAGTCACTGTCGCGCGCGACAATTACGCGCCCCAGGAGATTTATCCCGATAAGTCCACCAATATCCTATTCGGCTCCGTTCAATATGTCAACGATGCCGTAATTTGGGGATTGACGGGCCCGGTGGCCGGCCAGCGGTATATGTTTAAATTCGACCAGTCGCTCAAAGCGATCGGCACCGGCCTCGATTTCAGAGCCTTCGAGTTCGATTTCCGCAAATACCTGTTCTTCTGGTCGAAATACAACCTGGCGTTCAGGGCCGGCGGCGGGCTATCCGGCGGAAAAGACTCCAAGTCGTACTATATCGGCGGCAGCTCCAACTGGATCGGCCCGCGCCGGGCCAAGAGCGACATTTACGGTGTCGAGGATATTTACGTAAACGAGATCATCGTGCCGGTCAGGGGATATAAGTATTTCGCGGATACCGGCAACCGCTATGGAATACTCAACCTCGAGTTCCGCTACCCCTTTATCGACTATTTCAAGCTTCATTTTCCGCTTCCCATCACACTGGCCCAGGTCAGCGGAGCCATGTTCTGGGATATGGGGGCCGCCTGGAATAAAAACGAGGACACCGCGTTTCTCGACAACATGAGGCTGCACAATCCGAACAGCGAGACGCCTCCCAGATCGGGCGATATTCTGGCCGGATTCGGATTCGGCCCCCGGATCAACCTCGGCATCTTCGTTCTGCGGGTGGACCTGGCCTGGGGCACCGACCTCAAGAATGTGGCGCCCAAGCCGCAGTGGTATTTCTCGTTCGGGGCCGAATTTTAGAACGTCCTGAAAAATAGCTCCAGTCAAGCCATATCGGGGCGAAATATATTTGCGCCCAGCCGCCAGAATCAAATTGACAATTCCAGAGAGATTCGTAATTATTTCCGTCATGATGTCGGGGGGCGGGATATTATGGAACCTCTGTTGGATCTCTTCGAACAAATTGCAGGTTGGATTTAAATTTGCCTCGATGATGAAATCAAGAACCATCATACATAACAGGAGTGGACAATGAAGTTGAAAAGCATCATTGTTTTTTGCGCGATGACCTGTCTTGTGGCAGGACTGGCGGCGCAAGAGGTGCAAACCAGAAAGATCCCCGATTTCACTTTGACTGATATCGAGGGACGGACATTCAACCTTTCCAAGAACCTGGGAATTGGCCCTATCTATGTTTCGTTCTGGGCCACCTGGTGCAAGCCGTGTGTCGAGGAACTGAAGATCATCCAGAAACTTTATCAGAAATACGAGAGCCGGGGTTTCCAGGTGGTGGCCATCAACACCGAGGGCCCCAAGGCCTCGGCCAAGGTCAAAAGTTTCGTGAAATCATACGGTTTCACATTCAAGATACTTCTGGATAACGACGGTGAAGTTTTCAGGCGCAAATTCAAGGGCGCGGCCATGCCATTCACGGTTTTGGCCAATGCCGAAGGCAATATCATTCTCTCGGCGGTTGGATTCAAGCCCGGCGACGAGGTCGAGATAGAGAAGAAGATTGTCGAGAACCTGATTTCGCCGCCGGAAACACCGGCCGAGCCGGCGCCGGACACGGCCGGCCAAAGCGGATCGGAGCAGTAGTATGCCGAGACATTTCCCCCCTATTTTCGGCATTCTGGCTGCAACTTTCGCTATGACCATATTTCCCGACAGCGCAACCAATGCCCAGAATGATACCTGGTCGGTTTCGGCGGCCAACTGGCTGCAATACTGGTATCATCGGCCCCAGCCGTTCGATTCCACGATATTCAGCGATAGACAATCGAGGCAGGATTCACTCGATAATCGTTTCATAGTCGATTTCGATCTCGGCGATTTTTACGCCGGCGCCTGGCTGCGGGTGTTGCATCCGAATCGACCCGACACCTCTTACCAGCGTATCGTCCAGCGGTATTTCGGCTGGACTCAGAACGGGCTCACAATCCACGCCGGAAATTTCTACCAGACATTCGATCGCGGCATGACACTCAACGCTTTTCTCGATGATGCCGTTTATTATGACAACAACCTCGACGGCGTGCGGGTATCGGGGCTGTATGACCGGTACGATTTCGATGTCGTCTTCGGCCGGGCTTTCAGGGACCGTATCACGACCGAGAGGGAAAATACCGTGCGCGCGGTCAGGGGCGCCATAAAGCCGATTCTCGGAACCAGGGCCGGTTTTTCCTATGTCAGGTTCAAGCAAGATGATTTCGAGGATTTCTCGAAGGCGGTCGGCACCAATATAACATCCGCGATAGGCAACATAAATCGTGGTCCCTTTGAGATTTACGCCGAATATGCGACTCGTCGCGGACGGGCGCAATTTGGCGGCAATGTCGAAGGCGACGGCACTTACCTGTCCGGGTCATTCAGCCATTCGATTTTCAGCGTCTATTCGGAATATAAGAATATAATCAATCTGCTTTATCCGACCCCGGCGGCCTCACTAAACGCTCCGCCGCCGGTCAGCCATTCCGGGCGCTCCTTAACCTCTCTTGCAAATGTCAACGGCGAGCGCGCCTATCAGGTCGGGACATTAATTTCGCCGAATTATAATCTGAATTTCGATTTGGCGTTTTCAGAATCATTCGAGCGCGGGGGTATGAACAGGCGCCTTTACCTGGCCGAGAAATTCGCCGGCGCCCGATGGAGCCCGGTTGAAAAGCTCGTTGTAAACTACCGGTGGGACAGGTTTGACTACACGATGGAAGACGAAATCGAGAATTATCTGGAAGGTTATTATTATCTGAACTCCTATCAGACAGTTTCGGCGACTGCTTATACCAGGCGGTTCATCCTGACGAACAATGAGTATCATGAGGATTATCTTACGCTTGGCTTCGCGCGCGGAGGATTCCTGCAGGTCAGTATTGGCGGCTCCTTATCCGACAATGATATCGACCGCGACCCTAACAAGCTGGGGTTCATTGAATTGACTCTGCGTTTCAAGTCGCACGAGCTCGTCATCTTCCAGGGGGGTGAGCGTGGCGGCCTGGTCTGCTCATCGGGCATCTGCAGCGTCCGGCCGACATTCGAGGGCACCCGGGTGATCCTCTTTTCGAGGTTCTGAGAGATAGCAGCGGCGCCAGGGAATGGATTCGGCGGCCAAACGGAGACCGAATTATCCATTGCGGAATTATTGAGAATTATTCTTGTATTTATTGCCGGCTGTGCTATATTTATAAAAAACCGCAAGCAGAAGGAGGCTTGGATGCAATTCGTTATAAGAACGGCCATGATGTTAGTACTCATCGTGATTCTTTCTTTCGGCACCGCCCTGTCTGTCGACAGGATGGTCATCGCCGAGATGATTACAAATACGGGATGCGTGCCATGCTATCCGGCTGATATGGCCCTGAATGAGATCGCGGTCAACTATGCCAGCTTATTATCGGTCATACGCTATCATTGGTGGTATCCGGATCCGTCCGATCCCTACTATAATTTCAACGTTTCGGAAAATACGGCGAGAAACAACTACTATTCCAACAACTATTCCCCGCGCCTCTTGATCGATGGGAGTATCGATGGCGGTTATTCCTACGCCGGGTGGGAGACGCGAATCGACAACCAGAGTTTCGAGCCGTCGCCCCTCATAATTGCGCTCAGCGGCAACTACGCGCCCGATACCAGGGCGGGAACGATTAATGTCCGCATTATCGCGGTCGATCCCCCCGGGGCCACGAGCCTGCGCCTTCGTATCGCGGTCATAGAGGATGATATACACTGGCAAGCCCCGAACGGAGTCCCCGTGCACGAACAGACGTTCCGCGACATGATCCCGAGCGCGTCCGGCCAGAGCATTACTCTGGTTCAGGGCGATACCCTGGATTATTCCTTCGCTTTCACTTTGAGCGCGTCTTTCGCTGCGGACAACTGCAAATTGGTCGTCTTCGTCCAATCTGACGTTTCTCCCAGGCCGATTCTGCAGGGCGCCCGCATTGCGATTCCGGACATGATTCAAACGGCGGCCGATGATGATATCATGCCTCATTCGTTTGAGCTGGGGCAGAACTATCCCAATCCATTCAACGCCGAAACCAGGATAGATTTTCGGACAGCCGGCGGCCGTGTCAGGCTTGAAATTTATAACATCACGGGGGCGCTTGTTAAATCGCTGATGACCGATAACCTCGCTGCCGGGCGGCACTCGGTTATCTGGGATGGTACCGATCTTTCCGGCCGGTCGGTGTCCTCGGGTGTCTATTTCTACCGCCTCAGGGATTCCAGCAATTCCGAGATGCGGAAGATGACGCTGTTGAAGTAGAATCGGATTACAGAAAATGTCAAAGGCGAGCCTGACCGGCTCGCCTTCTTATTTGCAGGTGGTGTCAGGTCTTCAGATCTGATACATTCATTCTTGTCGCAGCAACCGACAGAGAACAAATCGGTCATTGAGAGAAACCCAACTTACTTTATCAGCGTAATCGTTTTCGAAAATATCCGCCCGCTGACATTTGCGACACAGAAATAAATTCCCGAGGTCGCGCCCGACGCGTGCCAGATAATCTCATGATCCCCGGCAGGCATGATGCCGTCCAACAGGTCGCCCACTTTGCGGCCGGAAATATCAAAAATGCCGACCTGCGTGGCGGCTTCATTTTCCAACGTGAATGAAATGAGCGTTTGCCCGTTGAATGGATTGGGATAGTTGGCCAGACGCAGGCCGTATTCGTACTTCGGGGCGTCCTCATCCGTACCCGATTGCACGACCTGAATGCCGCCGTTAATCAGGACGGGTCCGATGAAGAATGTCGGGTATGAATAGTTCGAAAAGCCGCTGGGGTAATAATCGCCTCCGACGAAGTTGATGGGAATAAAGGTGTTTGGGCAATTGGGCGATATAGTAACGTCGACAGTGCCGATTTGATGTGAGCCAGGATCGAGCCAATCGGGGTCATACATCTGCCACCAGTAAAAACTACCCTGGGAATAAATACAGAGCATTCTAAAAGGATAGATGCTTTGAAGCTGCCAATTCTGGAGAAAGGTCGTATCAATATCGATCTGCGCCATGAAATCGCAGATGGAATCGGCAATGGCAATCATGATCGGCAAGGAAATTTCGTCACCCGGGGCGCCGACGACGATGGGCATAGACATGGTATCCAGGTCGGATGATGAAGGGGGGTCGTAAATGAGGGAGTCTCCAGATGCGCGCATTAATAGCTGGCGCCAATCGGCGACAGAATGAAACAGGCTGTCGTAATTGAGGTCGCCATTTTGCCAGGTGCATGAACCAAGAATCACGAGTTGGTCTTGAAAGTAAGTCATCAAATAGGTCACATCAAGGCCATTTACGGCGCCGCTGCAGTTGAAATCCCCTGGTAGCTGCGCGGCCACCAGGGCCGGAATTATGATTGCCAAGAGCAGCGCCGCCCATATGATCTTCATATTACCCATTCTCCTTTCTCCGCGCCGGCGGAACGGATACCACATATAATTCGCCTATTTCAAGAGCGTCACCTTGGCGCTGACACGTTCGGTCTCGGTAGCCAGCCGGCAAAAATAGGTGCCGGATGGGATGCCCGAGGCGTCCAACACGATCTGGTGCCAGCCACCCTCGAAATATCCTGCCGCGATTTCCGCTGTCCTCTGGCCCAGGACGTTGAATAGATCGAGCCCGATATCGCCGTCTGACGGCAGATGAAATTTGATGGTAAATTCGGGATTGCCCGGATTGCCACAGATTGTCAACAACGGCCGGCTGTCCTCCGGCTCCGACCGGTCGGCAACCGCCGTCGGCTCGATCGTGATGTGGCCGTTGATCTTGATAGGGCGGATGAAGTAAGCCTGCGGTTCCGGCGGCAAGGCGATTGTATCTATCAGAGAAAGCCCGGTGTACTTGGCGATCCGAGTGTTGTCGGCGAACTCGATGGCGGTTTCTATCTGGCCGCCGACATCCTCATTCACTCGGAAATCCAGCCAGCCGATTGTGCCTCCGATCTCAAATGGGTCCAAGGCCAATTTATGGGACGCATATCCGCCTGGATATTGGAAGGGTGTCCCCGCATAAAGCGTGTCACTCCATCGAAATTCGACCTGAGAAACGATCATTGTATCATAGTTTAGGTGGAATTGAAAACCGTGCAGCAGCCTGGACGGTTGTATAGTTATCGGTAGAGACAGCAACTGGCCTGGCACGGCGGAAACCGATGGGAGGGCGATTGTGTCCGCGGTAGATTCCACTACCTGGCCGCGGCCAATGGGGATGGTTCCCAAAACCACATAGTAGAAATATTCAAGATCCGATATCGTCAAGTGAATGCTATCGCAGTCGCAGTCCCCTTCCGGCCAATAGGTGGGGAATGAATCCGGTGGTATATAGCCCTGGAAGAAACCGATTAGCCATACCATGTCACTTATCTCGAATATGACACCGTTTTGGTTAAAATCGCACGGCAGTTGCGCCATTGAGGTGGAAATAGCGACGGCCACCAAGAAAATGGTAAATATGAAGGATTTCATAAAATCCTCCAGGTTTCGTGGGACGATAAGTTGGATTAATTACACTACATATGAATTTACGAGGCGATATGGCGTTGTCAAGATAATTATCAAAGCCGGAGACCCCCAAATGCTACTTGCAGCATAGACGGAATGGCCGGTTAGAATAAAGGGGCAGAATTGCTTCCTGCCCCAACAGGACAATATTGTTCAGAGCTCTTAGGAAATTGGACGATGTTTCTTCTAACTTTTCAGGACTTAGTCGCTTAGAGGCGTAAACAATCCCAGCTTGTTTCCCTCGGGATCGGTGAAAACGCCAAAGAAACCGATGTTGGGGATTGGGCTTTTGCGCATGGCGATCTTCCCGCCCAGTTTCTCGGCCTTGTTGAGCGTGGCCTCGATATCCTGAACCTGGACATAGATAATCGTTCCGGAGGGCTCGATCTTGTCGACTACGTTCATGCCACCGCCGGGCTGTCCTCCAGGGGTCTCGATCAAGACGTAGTTCATTTCCTTTTCGAACGTGACTTTCCAGCCGAACAAAGGCTCGTAGAATTTCATGGCCCTATCGGGATCACGCGTTTGAAGCTCCCAGTGACAGATATTGTTCATGATGGCTCCTTGCTTTGAATTTATCGCGGAAACGGTTGACCGGGCCGGCGAACGGCCCGTTTGAAATACGACATTGGCCCGGAATTGTTCGCAAAATCATGACATAATAATTAATTAACAGGCGATGTCAAGATTCCACCGCCTCGGGCGAGGCCAAAATACGGGGTCGGTTTGGGTGGAATATCCATGCTGGCAGGCTGTAAAATAATTGTTGACAAACATGCCGAATCGACTTATTTGGCGCAACTGAAAAGGCATGAAGACGAATCGCTTGTCA
>MEWP01000111.1:0-727 GCA_001775395.1 candidate division Zixibacteria bacterium RBG_16_53_22
TATCTCCCAGGTCCCGCCCCCCAGACTCATGGACGGGTGTTTCGAGATCAACCGAATGGCGTGGTCGAGGTCTGTCGCCTCGAGGATCATAATCCCGCCCAACTGCTCTTTTGTTTCGGCGAAGGGGCCATCGGTGACGGACACCCGGCCGTTCCTGAATCTGAGCGTGGTGGCGGTTCGAGCTTCCTGGAGCGCCTCGCCGCCAACGATATGGCCGTTTTCCCGAAGAATGTCGTCATAGGCCAGGCACTCGTCCAGAAAGTTGTTCCGCTCGCCTTCGGACATGGTGTCCCAGGCGTTCTCTTCCATATATCCCAGGCATATGTATTTCATGATTTCCTCCTCTTCAAATTGGTTACGAGACCTTGTGCTTTTCAAGCTGGACACGCACGGTGGAGTTTTCCGCGGCTCTCTGGACGTCAGGAGGAAAATCCGATATTTCGAACACCTCGCGAACCTCGATAACATCGCCGTCAGAGGCGGGGACTTGCCGGGCCCATTCCACCGCCTCTTCCTTTGATTTTGCCTGGATCATCCAATAACCTCCAATTACCTCTTTCGCTTTGGTGAAAGGCCCGTCGGTCACTTTGGGCTTCCCTCCGACAAACGCCACGCGCGCGCCCTTCGAGCTTGGGTGAAGCCCGTCCAACGCGATCAGCGCCCCGGCTTTGGCCAGTCTCTCGTTGAATTTCATCATCCTGGCGACCGCCTCGGCGGGCGGAGCGTA
>MEWP01000111.1:736-2209 GCA_001775395.1 candidate division Zixibacteria bacterium RBG_16_53_22
CTTTCTCCAGGCGGGGTATCGGGCTGGTAAACCTTCGGGATCATAAACATAATGAATCGCATCTTTGCGCCTCCTTCTAGTTTGCGGTAGGTCGGCAGCTTGTCTGCCGACATTGGGTTGCGGCCAAACAAGCTGGCCGCCTACCATTGACGATTTAATAACAATTTGACAACGAATGTCGTTTCCAATAGGGGAAAGTATTTTGGGGAGTCGTATCAGATTTCCATATCCGGCACAAAGCAAATTAGATGAATCTCCCGACCCGGTCTTACACCGCGCCGGGGAGCATATTCGCATGCATTCTTGTTGTGTCAGTAGGTTAATGAACGACAATAATTAACATCGCAAAGGAGGGCTACTGATGCCAACTTACGCATTTGCCGTGCCGATCCTACCGGACAAAACAGAAGACCTGAAAAGGTATGCCCGGGAGATGACCGGGCCCCGTCTGGATGAATATAAGAACTCGTCCCGGAATATGGGAATTGATGTCGAGCAGTTTTGGTTGCAGCACACGCCCGACGGCGATATGCTCGTCGTCGTGTGGAAAACGGATAACCCCGCCAAAATCTTCAAAGATTCGATGGTTTCAAACGATCCTTACGACAAATGGTTTCGTGAGAAGGTTATTGTCGAATGTTTTGGCATAAATCCATCGGATTTCGATCCGCCGTTGAATGAGGTGCTCGTCGATTTCAACATCCAGTCGGCCGGAAAGAAGATCTTCGAGGACGCCAAGAGAAAGTAACGCGCGAATTGATTCGCCGATCATATGGGCGCCCACGTGGGCGCCCTTTTTTATGCCTCAGGATGGAAGCGTCTTTTTGCGACATCCTGAGGCGCCCACGACCGGTCGTGTCGAGTCTTCCTGGCCAGATGGCCGTACTCGACACGCGATTGGGTGGCATGCTTCTTCGTCGGTTTTTCACGACGAAAAAGCATGCTATATGACCTTATGAAATGACCATTTCCAGTTATAAACATCATGCTTTTGGCCAAATGGCCAGAAGCATGCCACCCGGAATCATGCATGCAGAAAATAAATTAATAGCCGGCCCTTCCAAGGGCCGGACGAACCGGGGCATGCCTTATCTTACCCGGGGCTTGCCTCAAGGTCCTGTGGAGAAGCCCCGGCTATTAGGGAAGGTGGATTGTCGTGCGCGGCGGACGACCCCGCTTGCCTCTGCTTCATGCGGGGTCCGCCACGGCTCCAACGTTAGCCGGAGGGTCGCCTGGTAGGTCGGCAGTTCATCTGCCGACATTCGGGATGCGGGGAGACAAGCTCCCCGCCTACCGAAGGACGGGCGCACCCAGTGGTGTCGGGTTCCCGAGGCCGATACCAACAATTACGCCGCCAGGTTTTATGCCTCAGGATGGAAGCATCTTTACAGCGACATCCTGAGGCACCCAATAAGCGCATTTTCCTTGGGCGACAGACCTCCCCGTCTGCCCCTTAGTATGCAATCCTCGAAT
>MEWP01000111.1:2381-3835 GCA_001775395.1 candidate division Zixibacteria bacterium RBG_16_53_22
AGAGCCTATGTGGTTTTTATTAAGTATTTCTTAAAAGTATCTGGAATATCTGCCTTAAACGCGGTTGCCCATTCAGTTACAATTCGGCCGAAAAAACCAGATGTAAAGTCTAAAATCATATCCAATGATTTAGTTGTGGGCGAGCATTCGAATATTGTTCCCTTATCATCCCCCGAAATAAATCTTTCCATACCTGATACATCGCAATGAACAAAGGGCGAGTTTATTTGCATAATAAAATCGTATGTAATATTTTCATTTACATCTCTTGCAATAGACGCCAAATCTCCTTTATACCAATGCCTCCTAGGTTTGCCATTTTTATCAAGATAATCTTTTTTTATCCGCTCAAAGAATGTGTTGTATCTAACTTTGAAATTCCTAAACTCTTCGCTAATAATCAGATCGCTATTGGGAAAATTCCTTTCATAAGTATCAAAATAGCGTTTCTCGGATATCCATCTAAAATTCAAAAATAATGTGCCATTATTTTCCTTTTTTATATGTTTCAATTGTAAATAATGCTCAAATAGGGCTCTGACCAATATTCCCGCATCTTCAACATTTCCTTCATTACATAATCGAAGAATTGAAATTGTAAGCTGTTGGCACCTCACAAAAATTAATCCGCATGCTACCTGAGTATTAGCTTCCGTTTCTTCAAACGAAATTTTTACGCCCGAAACGATTTCCTTCAGGGCTTCAGATTCATTAAATAGCTCTAAAGCATAATCGAACTTTGCTTTATGTTCATGATAGGCTACATTGCTTATGAAAAAATTGGAGGATTTGTGATACTCCCTACTCCTGTCAGTCATTAATGGCTCCTAAGCATGGAATAATATATGAAAGGCGGGTCATTGACCCCCCCCCACCATACTCGTCTTCACCCGTCCCCCAATCAACTCCACCAGCTCCCCAATCTTATTCCTTGTTTGCTCCATCGTGTCGCGGTCGCGCACTGTGACCGTGTCGTCCTGGAGGGTTTGGCCGTCCACTGTAATGCAATACGGCGTGCCGGCCTCGTCCATGCGACGGTAGCGTCGCCCAACAGCGCCGCCGTCATCGTAGAAGACCTTGAAATGCTTCTTGAGCTCGTGGTAGATCTTGTCGGCCACCTCCGGCATGCCGTCCTTCTTAACCAGCGGGAAGACCGCCGCCTTGATCGGCGCGATCTTAGGGGAGAGGTGCAGCACCACCCGCTTCTCCCCGCGCACCTCCTCCTCGGCGTAGGCGTCGACTAAGCATACCAGCGTTGAGCGGTCCGCGCCGGCTGACGTCTCTATAATATACGGTATGAACTTCTCGTTACGCTCCTGATCGAAATAACCCAGGTCCTTGCCAGTGGCCTTGGTGTGGCGCGAAAGGTCGAAATCGGTGCGGTTGTGGATACCCTCGATCTCCTTCCAGCCGAACGAGAATTCGTACTCGATATCGTACGCCGCCTTGGCGTA
>MEWP01000111.1:3925-24573 GCA_001775395.1 candidate division Zixibacteria bacterium RBG_16_53_22
GTCAAACCATTTCTGGTCCTCCGACGGGTGCACGAAAAATTGCATCTCCATCTGCTCGAACTCGCGCGTGCGGAAAATGAAATTGCCGGGAGTGATCTCGTTGCGAAACGCCTTGCCGATCTGTGCGATCCCAAACGGCACCTTTTGCCGCGAGGGTTGCAGCACATTCAGGAAATTGACATAGATGCCTTGCGCTGTCTCGGGCCGCATATAGATCACCGCCGATTGATCCTCGACCGGCCCCATGAACGTCTTGAACATGAGATTGAACATGCGAGGCTCGGTCAACTCACCGCCGCAATCGGGGCAGACCTTTTTGCCTTCGCCAGAAGCTGAGCCTGTCGAAGCTTCGATCTGATCGGCGCGGAAACGATGCTTGCACTGCTTGCAGTCGACCAGCGGGTCGGTGAACCCCTCCACGTGCCCCGAGGTTATCCATACTTGTGGATGCATCAGGATGGCGGCATCGAGACCCTCTATATCGTCGCGGCGATGCGTCATCGCCTCCCACCAGAAGCGCTTGATATTGTTCTTGAGCTCGACACCCAGCGGGCCGTAATCCCAGCACGACCCCAGGCCACCATAGATCTCCGACGACTGAAACACGAATCCCCGCCGCTTGCACAGCGACACCAGCTTATCCATCAATGGATCGACCGCGATTTTCTTGGCCAATTGACTCTCCTGTCAGAATAGGTTCCGTCAGGTCGTAGGTCATTTGACCGTGACCTGACGGTTAAACACCGAACAATTAAATAGGTGGATATAATAATCAATGCGCGGGATTATTGCAAGGCGCCGGTTTAGCGGCCTATGTCATCGCGAGCGACCGGAGGGAGCGTGGCGATCTCATGGCACACTCTGTGGTGTCGGGTCCTCAGACCCGACACTAAATCTACTATTTAGCCTTCAGAAGCTGCCGCTAACCTGAATTTACTCCAACGCCCCGGCGTTGATTTGAGGAGTCTGTTCAACCCCATTAAGCGCCCCGCCATTTCCCGATTCCTCTTGACATGCCTCATTCAACCCGCCTATCATCCATCACCGGCGAGACGATAGAAACGAAGATGCATTCCGCATTGAAGCCTCAGATCATGGCGTTCCACGTGCCGTCAGGTCCCCGAACCTGACGGCTTTTGCGGCGATTTGGTGTCGGGTTCGGGCACCCGACACGACGGGAAATATCCTTGACATGTCACGATTAGGCTTCATATCATTGATTAGCGGCGAGACGATAGAAACGAAAATGCGTTCTACATTTAGCCCTCAGATCTTGGCGTTGGCCTTGGCGGTGCTATGGGGTCCACCAGCCCAAACGCGCGATTTCAAGATTCATGTCGATGACCTGCCGCGGTTGATTTTCGATCCCGGTCATATCGAGCGAGATTCTATGTTCATACTTGGCCCCGCGGATCAGTCCCAATTCTATGATTACCTGAATCGAAATTCGGCGCGTGGGCGAAGTGGCTTCTCACTTATCAGGCCTCATATCATCGGCCCGGGGTATAGGGGTTATACGGAAAAATATTGGTATATATCGCCGGAGGACAGCATCGCCATTTCCCTGATGCGCGATTACGAGGGATTTGAACGCATCGGAAATATATTTGTCGTTTGGGAACAACGCGGCGATTCGCTGTCTTTGAAATGTGTTCTCGATTCAACGATAACGACAGCGATGGGTATTTTGCATTTGGCAGAGGTATCGCGCATTCGAGATAAAGCATATTTAATAATCTGCTTGACGCATGGTGGCGATGAGGGAGCCTTTTGGGGATCGCTCTTCCTATATAACTGGAACGGTTCCTGTTTCCTGAAAACGATACATGAAATGGATTATTCGACGCAACCTTGTCTTTGGCGCGAGGAAATTGCCTACGATTTCGATCGAGATTCGCTAATCGTTCATATAATCAAGAAACATGACAGAGTCATTGAGTGCGAAGATGAAGACAATCCGGCATATGTCGATTCCGCGATTGTCACAACTGAACGAGTGGATTTACTGAGGCTGCTTAGATAAAATGAATGGGCGGCAGACGCCCTCGTCTGCCCCTGCGCTGTTTTCATTCACATTCCGTCAGGTCGCAGGTCATTTGACCGTGACCTGACGGTCTATTATTTTCCGGGTGGCGTCAGGTCTTCAGACCTGACGCATTAACGACAAAGTCCAAAATAGGTAGATATAATAACCAATGTCGATGGTGATAGCAATACGGGGTTTTACGGTTGATTTGGCCGGCGGACCAAGCGGCCCGCCGGCCATTCATCTACTTGGGTGGATATTCGCGACCAATATTACATCGGGCGAATATTCTGATTCATCGAAAAGAGGTTGTTGGGATCGTATTTCTTCTTTATCGCCATCAGGCGCTCGTAACTGTCTCCATAGGCGGCCTTCGTGCGATCGGTCTCTTCGCCGGTCAGGAAATTCACGTAGACGCCTCCGGTGGCGTACGGCGCCATGTCGCGGAATACGCCACGCGCCCATTCTACGCCCCGGTCATCGTCTGACTGATTATTCCAGCGCCCGTGTACGTTGAGTATGAAATCGGCGTCGCGATGACAATAGGCTGTCGCATCCGCCGGTTGTCGGCCGGCCGCGCCTCCCAATAGGCCGAAAAATATCTCGCATTGCTCTGTCGGAAGATTGGAGAGATATTTGATGGCGATATCGATCGTCTCGTCATTGAGCTGCGTGAAATTGTGCGATTTCCAGTAATTCCTGGCCCCCGGCGCCAGGAGAGGATCGAAGGCCGTTTGCCAGGCGACATAAGGCTGCACCCCGATATGCTCGCCGACCATCTTGCCGAAATGACGAACCGGTTCGAGTTCCTTTAGACCCTTGTCGGGATCACCGGCATGGAAAACCGCAAAAGCCACGATTTCCTTGCCGTGGATTTCCGGCGGCAGGAACGGCAGGGGAGGAGCCTTTCGCAGGACCGTCCAAACGTTGGCGTCATCGCTCAGCTTCGGAGCCATTTCGCGGTACTTTCGCAGGGCCGCTCGCGCCTCGCTCAGGGGATAGACTACCAGGCCGCTGAGCACCTCGGGCCCCACCTGGTGAAGCTTGAATTCGAAACTTGTGACGATTCCAAAATTGCCGCCGCCGCCTCGCAAAGCCCAGAACATGTCCTGGTTTTCGGTCTCGCTGGCGTGGATAAATCGGTTATCGGCCGTGACGACATCCGCGCCTATCAAATTGTCGACTGTCATCCCATATTTGCGGGTCAGCCAGCCGAATCCGCCCCCCAGCGTCAGCCCCGCCACTCCGGTCGTGGAATTGATACCCAGCGGCGTGGCCAGGCCGAAAGCCTGCGCCTCGCGATCAAACTCTGCGAGAGTCGCCCCCGGCTCGACATACGCCTTGCGTGCGAATGGATCGATCCTAACCGAGCGCATGGCGGATAGGTCTATCACCATGCCGGAGTCGCACATGGCGTTGCCCGCGATATTGTGGCCGCCCCCGCGGACCGCGGTCAGGATGCTGTGCTCCCTGGCGAATTCCACCGCCCGCCTGATATCGCTGACCCCGCTGCAGCGGACAATCAAGGCCGGTCGACGGTCGATCATCGCATTCCAGATAGTTCGGGCCTTGTCGTAATCCTCGTCTCCCGGCCGGAGTACGGGAAGCCGCAAAAACGATTTCAGCCTCTCAAACGCCTCCGGGCCAACCGAGGCTTTCTCGCCCCTGTGGTTGGCCACCATGATTGCTTCCATTTTATGCCCCTTTCCTGGCTTAAGTTGTGTGATGAATTCCGGTAATATCCCCCGATATTCCATAAATAGCGATAAATCCACTCCCACCCGAAATCCGGGCCGACTCGGGCATTGCGGCACGAAATCATATGTTCTTCCCCTAACGCCGCTGCAGGTAGCTCTGTACTATATTGGGGTATACTCGCCCAAAACCTTTATGATAATAATATTGAATATTATAGTCAAGATATTTATGATGAAATCCTACGCCTGGAATATAATTCACCCTTGTGTAAACTAAGATGGTTATCTCCCCGGTTTCCCCGAATCCGTTAATTTATCGAGAAATTTGAACGATTTCAGATTCCGCGGTAGGCCGATATGATACGCCCCCAGCGACAACACCACCTCGGCCGCTTGACGGCCGGTCTTGGGGTTGATCTCGGCTAACGCCAACTGTGCCAGGGGAGAGGCCAGCATTCGGTCGAGCAGGTCGAGCGTCTCGCGGGTGATAGGCATGATCGGTTCGTCCGGCTCGACACATTTGGGGCAAACCAGGCCGCCCCGCTGAAACGAAATCATTAATCTATCCGTCTCGATCTCGGTTCCGCAAGAGACGCAAGCCTCTAATCCCGGCGCATACCCCGAAACCGTGATGAACTTGAACAGCGCACTCCAAAAAAGCAGGCCGGCCGCCTCCGGGCGGGCCGATCGGAGCTTGTCGAGGAAATCATATGTTAGATCGAATATGTCGGGGTGAGGCTCCTCTGGCTGCGAGGCCCGGTCCAGGACCTCGCACCAGGCCGATCCAAACCCGTATCGCCGCGGCTCCTCCGATATGCCCTTAAAGTCGTTTATCAGATGCGCCCCGCTCAATATGCCAAGTTCTGTGGTCTCCTTCTTATAGAAATCGGCCTCGATCAGGTTGAACAGCTCAACTTTGCCGCCCAGACGAGACCTCGGCCGTCCCACGCCCTTGGCCACCCCCTTGACCTTCCCCATCTCGCGCGAGTAAAAGGTCACCAGCCGCGATGACTCCGTCATCCGGCTCGTCCTGATTATGAATGCCTCAATTTTATATCTGGCCATAATGGATGATACGTGGCAATTACGCCTAGGCACATTCCAAAGAGGCACGGCATGCCGTGCCCAAGGCAAGTAAAGTCAGGTCGCAGCCTACGGCCCGCCCAAAGGGACAGGGGCGACCTGATCTACAAAGCTGCATTTGGTTTGTCGGCAGATAAACTTCCCGCCTGCCAAATTCACTTTTTATTCCGCAATCCGCAATCCGCATTTGGTTTCTCGGCCATTTGGCTTAATGAGGATCGCGATTCCCCAGACCCCTGATCTCTAATGCCGTTGCCCGCCCATGCCCACTGTCTGCGTAACTCGCACGCTTGCCGATGTGTCCGCCGGCACAAACTGGATTATCTTCTGCTCGGGCCGCGCGTAGCCGTAAGTTTCTATCGCGTAACGCTGAATATAGTCGGGGTCGTTCTTGATCTTGTCGGTTTCCCAGAGAAGGTCGTTGCGCTGGACTTTGAGTATTCTTATGTCGTGCTCGACCCGCTCGATCTTCTTGGTCAAATACCACATCCGGATGAAACCCGATTCCCCCCAGAAAAACGATATTATCAAAAACACCACGGCGGCGGTTAATGCGAACATCTTGAGCTTGAACATCAGCCCCGAATTCCCCCGTCCCGCTCTGGCCCGTGTCGAATATGAATATCCCCTCATTTTCACCTCGCGATCGAGGAAAACGCCTTGATTCCCGGGAATCCGGCGCCGGCCCCGAGCTCCTCCTCAATCCTCAATAGCTGATTATATTTGGCGATCCGGTCGGTTCGGCAACCCGAGCCTGTCTTAATCTGGCCGCATCCCGTGGCTACTGCCACGTCGGCTATGGTGGTATCCTCCGTCTCGCCGGAGCGATGCGACACCACCGCGGTCCATCCGGCGCGCCGGGCCATGTCGATCGCGTTAAGCGTCTCTGTCAATGTCCCAATCTGGTTGAGCTTGATCAAAATCGAATTGGCCACGCCCTGTTTAATCCCGCGCGCCAACCTCTCGGTGTTGGTGACAAACAAGTCGTCGCCGACAAGTTGAACTTTCTTGCCCAGTTTCTTCGTCAGGATGCCCCAACCCTCCCAGTCGTCCTCGGCCATCCCGTCCTCGATCGAGATGATAGGGTATTTGGCAACCCAGTCGGAGTATAATTCAGTCATCTGTTCGGCGGAAAGCTTCTTATTCTCCGATTTGAGAACGTAGAATCCATCCTTGAAAAACTCCGAGGATGCCGGATCAAGCGCGATAAAAACATCTTCGCCGGATCTATATCCGGACTTTTCGATAGCCTGCATGATAACCTGCAGCGCTTCCTCGTTCGATTTCAAATCCGGCGCAAATCCGCCCTCGTCACCGACAGCCGTATTGAGCCCTTTCGAGGCCAGCACGTTCTTCAAGCTGTGAAAGACCTCTATCCCGCAGCGCAAGGCCTCAGAAAAGTTAGGCCGCCCCGCCGGCATCACCATGAACTCCTGGAGGTCGACATTGTTGTCGGCGTGCGTGCCGCCGTTAAGGATATTCAACATCGGCACCGGCAGGATATTGGCGTTGGCCCCGCCTATATACCTGTATAACGGCAAGCCGGCAAAACCGGCTGCCGCCTTGCAGACCGCCAGCGAAACTCCCAATATGGCATTGGCGCCCAGGTTCCCCTTGTCCTTGGTGCCGTCGAATTTTATGAGAAAAGCATCGAGCGCCGCCTGGTCGAGCGGGTCGATATCTCCGCCAATAAGCTCGAGCGCTATCTTGTCGTTGACATTATCGACTGCCTTCTGTACTCCCTTTCCGAGGTAGCGCGCCTTGTCGTTGTCGCGCAATTCCACCGCCTCGAATTCGCCGGTGGATGCTCCAGAGGGAACCGCCGCCCGGCCGAAATCGCCGGTGTCGAGAAGGCAGTCGACCTCGACTGTGGGGTTGCCCCTGGAATCTAAAATTTGACGCGCGTGAATATCAACGATGATAGCCATATCCCTCCTCGAAGAAGCTGAGCTTGTCGAAGCTTCCTCGTAAATACTACACTGACCCTGAAAAATGCGAATATATCTTAATACAAGGACCGAGAGGATTCAATCCTTTTCTGAAAATGATATGAAATTATAGTTCCTTAAAGGCCCTGATTCCCCTCAGGCTGTGACTTTTTCCCGTTTCGACGGCCGCAGAAGATCACCGGCCTTGGCGCTGTCTATCTCGCGAAGATGTTGCCTCTTGGGTCTTGGCCGGGCCGGAAACACTGCCAGGCCAATGGCCGGCAAAACCATAAAAATTAACAATAAATCCATGATACCCCTCTTTTCTTATCATGTTTTACTATTGAAACCGCGATAAGGATAAGAAATGTTGCTTATTAGTTACGTGATACCCGATTTTTCCAGCCGACGCGTATTATCCCGGCCTTTTGACATATGGAATATTCGAGCCCCAATGAGATTTGCTCGGATGCATTGAGATCGGAATCCTCAAGCCCCATTTTTATCCCCCGGGATGGAAGGCCGGTAGCCGCCGGACGACATTCTGAGACGCTATATCACGCCCAGTTTTTTCCCAACCTTCGCAAACGCCTCGATCGCTTTGTCAAGATGATGAATCTCGTGCGCGGCCGAAATCTGCACTCTTATTCGCGATTGCCCCTTGGGCACAACGGGATAGAAAAATCCTACCACGTAAATCCCTTCCTCCAGCATCTCTCTGGCGAATTGCTGGGCCAGTTGGGCGTCATTGGGGAAGCGGCTGAACATAATCGGCACTATCGGATGGATGCCATGCTTGATATCGAATCCGGCGTCGGCCATGCGGTGACGGAAATAGCGGGTGTTGCGTTCGAGCTTATCGCGAAGAGATGTACTCTCCGACAGCATCTTGAAGACCTCGATCCCGGCCGCCACGATCGGCGGCGGCACGGTGTTCGAAAAAATATATGGCCTGGCCCTCTGACGGAGAATCTCGATAATCTCCTTCCGCCCCGAGGCGCAGCCGCCCGAGGCCCCACCCAGGGCCTTGCCCAGAGTGGTGGTAATGACATCGACCCGCCCCATGACTTTGTGGTGCTCGATACTGCCCCGGCCGGTCTTGCCCACGAATCCGGTCGCGTGCGAATCATCGACCATGACCAGCGCGTTATGTCTTTGGGCGATTGCCACGATCTTATCGAGCCTGGCGATTTCGCCATCCATCGAAAAAACCCCATCGGTGGCGATCAGCTTGGCAAGGGCGCCATTTTTCTCGGCCTCCTCTAATTGGGCTTCCAGGTCGCGCATATCGGAATGCTCGTAGCGATAGCGCGCCGCCTTGCACAGCCTGATACCATCGATAATCGAGGCGTGATTCAGGGCGTCCGATATGACTGCGTCCTGCCCCGAAAGCAGGGCCTCAAAGATACCGGCGTTGGCGTCAAAACAAGACGAAAACAGGATGGTGTCGTCGGTCCCGAGAAATTCGCTTATGGTGCGTTCCAGCGTCTTGTGAAGGTCCTGGGTACCGCAGATAAATCGCACCGAAGATAAGCCGAAACCATGTGTATCGAGGGCGCGCCTGGCCGCCGCAATCAGACGCGGGTGGTTGCCCAGGCCAAGGTAATTGTTGGCGCACATGTTGATCATTTCACGGCCGGGGGCGACCGTTATCTCGGCGCCCTGAGGGCCGGTAATGACGCGTTCCTCTTTGTACAACCCCTGCTTTTTCAGTTCGCTGATCGACGCGTTCAGGCTTACAAGAGTCTCAACTGCCATCTGCCATATACCTCCCGATCATTATCGAGAAAGATAATCATAAAACTTACCAAAAGCAACAGGGGTTCGCAATACAAATTATTCCGTAGGATGATTGAGTTTCTAATTAAGATGCGTTCGTCAGGCCCACAGTATTCCGCAAGATATGCCGTTAAACGAAACTTACGCGCTACTCAGATCTTGTCGCATCCGACCCGTGTAGCTCTGATCGCGAATAAGAGCCGATAGTGGATACATCTCCTCAGTGGCTGTCTATTTATCAAGGCAGGCGAAAACGTTTCCTGAGGGCCCATTCCAGGCACAGGCCAATCACCAGGACCGTCAGGACCGCCGGCATGCCAAATGGCCTTAGCGAGGCCTGGCTTTCCTGCGCGTACGGTTCAAGTTTGAGGTCTTGCGAAAAATTGCCTATATTCTCGGCTGTATAGGTTTTGCCGCCTGTTCCCTCTGAGAGTCGCCGTGTCAGATTATAATCCGGGGCGGTCGAGGCCATCTCCAGGCTGAAGCTTTCCACGGCGAAATCGCCATCGGTCTTGCCCAGGGTGTCTCCAAAAGCCGCGGCAAACGCTTTAAACCCGTAGCGGCCGGAGGGAAACGAGGCCATATCGCCGGAATAAATTCCATTGTCGACCTGTGGCAGGACGACATCTTTTATCGTCGCCGGATCGTCTCTGGCGTTGATCCTGAGCGAAACCAATGCCCCGTTCCTGGGGCGGTTGGATTCGTCGTAAAGGTAGCCGGTAAATCGGATGGGCTCGCCCAGCCGATAAACCTTGCGGTCGGTGATAATTCTGAAATTCCGCATTTCCTCTGTCGCCGCCGACCACTTGACGAGGTTGCGCCAAAATTCCGGCATGGCGCTGGCCAACCGCTGATTATTAACTGAACCAAAGAAGCTCCGCCACCACGGGAATCCCGTGATCGCCGCCACATGCCCCTTGCCACTCGATCCAACTGTCAATACAGGCCTGACAGTGCCGCGCGGCAACATTTTTAACGTCAATGCCGAATCGCGGGCGGTCACCCCGGCCTCCAGGAGAACCACCCCGGTCGGTTCAATATTCATTAATATGCTGGTGAACGGCGGATAGGAATGCCAGATTCTCAAGCTGGCATCGGGGTCCTCATCCATCATAATAGCCGCATGCTGCTTTCTGGTGGGAGATGGCTCAAAGAAGAACTCGCCGTTATCCAATCGAGCGCCGCTTGTCTTTACTGGCAAGATCCCCTCGAACAAGCGGATATCGTTGGCGGCATCGGCGCCGGCCAGGTAAATCAACGATCCACCCTCGCCAAGATATTTCTTCAAGTCGACCGTCGAGATTCGAAGATCGACAGGCGAGCTATTGACCATTAGAATCACATCATACTTTTCCAGCCCGTCGACCCCCTGCGGTGTCCCCGGCTCTGAGAACCTGGCGCCGCTTTCGGGATAAACGGCATCGACCTCGAACTCCTCAAACTTCCCCAGCATCTGGCGAGCGAACTTATACTCCCAGTCCAGCCCCGACGATATGAGAAGTAATTTGAGCTTGTTCCTTAAAATTCTTATGGCAAATAGGCGCTCATTGTCGACCTTGTTGGCTTCGCCCTCGAAGACCGGCGCGCTCAGCGTATATTCGTAATTCCCCGGTTCCGGCGCCTTGACATCGAACGCCACGCGCACCTTGCGGTTCTCCTGCGGAATATCGAATGCTTTGTCAGCCGCGGCCTTTGAACCCTGCCGCAAAGTTAGACGCGACTTGCCCGGTATAAGGCCGTTGGCCGAAAGCTCGGCCTCGACCCTGAAATTGGCCCCGCTGTAAGCCACGGCCGGGTAGATCACATTGTCGATAGCCAGGTTCTTTTCATCGACCCGCTCGCCGACTGTCAGCGTGTAAATCGGTAACCCAAGCCCGGCGCCAATCTCGACCGGATCATCGCCCAGGTTCTGACGGCCGTCCGTTACCAGCATAACGGCCCCAAAATCCTTGAAATCATCCCGCCGCCCCAATTCCGCCAACGCGTTGGCAATCGAGGTGGCATCGCCCGACATGGCCTCTTCTTCGGGCAGAGAACCTGTTTCCGACAGGCCCGATGAGAATTCAAATATCTTGTAGCTGTCCTTTATTCCAGCAAGTTGACGGCCGATCAATTCCCCGGCCTGCGCCGACCTGGAGACCGTGCCATCCTTTGTGCTCATGCTCCGCGAAATATCGACCAGCACCGCCAATTTTGGATTTATGGTCGTAGTCGAACGGACGTTCAATAGAGGTTCGATAAGAAGTATGCCGATCAGGGCGATCATGACCGCCCGGATGGTCGCAAGCACAATCCTCTTGAGCTTCCCGAGCGGCGGGAAACTCCGACGATACGACGCTATCCCCACGCCCAGGCCGATCAACGTAACAAGTATATACCAGAAATAGTAATTGGATATGATTTGAATTTCCATCGTCTCTTATATTCTAAAACGCCACCGCCTCGATCCGGGTGACAAGATGCAGTCAATTCGGACGCCTTACCTGTCGCGGGCGGCCGCCAGGTTGGCTAATCTCTCGAGCTCTCCCTTCATCGGAAGGCCGTCGAGCTCACGCAAGTCCGCGATCGCCTTTTGAACGTAGCCTCGCGCCTTTTGTTCCGCATATTCGATTCCACCATGAGCCCGCACGAAGTCTATTATCCGGTTAAGCTCGGAGCCGAACACGTCTGCCCCCAGGATCTGCCTGAACTCCTCCTTGTAACGGCTGCCGCCGTTGCGCAGAGCATATATCAGGGGAAGCGTCACCCACCCCTCGCGGATATCGGAGCCCAGCGTCTTTCCGGTCTTGGTCGTCTCACCTACCAGGTCGAGAAGATCGTCGGCTATCTGAAATGCCATGCCGAGGTTTTCGCCATAGCTTCTCAATAGCCGACGGGTATTCCCGTCGCGCCCGGAACAGAGCGCCCCCGCCTCGGCGGAACAGGCAAATAGCGAGGCCGTCTTATCGGCGATAACCCGAATATACATCTCCTCCGTAATATCGAAATTGCCGGTGTAGAACGCCTGGTTTAGCTCACCCACCGATACCCGCTCGGTGGCTACCGAGAAGGACTCCATGACCTCGGGAACATCGGCCTTGACCAAAAGCCCGAATGCCTTGGCAAACAGGTAATCGCCCATCAGAACCGATATGAGATTGTTCCACTTGAAATTTACCGTCTCGATTCCCCGCCGGGTCCGGGACTCGTCGATGACATCATCGTGCAGAAGCGTTGCCGTGTGGATAAGCTCCACGGCCAGCGCCGGATATAACGCCTTCTCCGATCTGTCTCCGGCCGCCAGGTAGAGGAGCGCCGGCCGAAGCCGCTTGCCACTGGCCCCGAAAAGATGCTCGGTAATCTGCCGGATGATGATGGAATCGGACTCCAGGACAGCCCGATATTCCGATTCAAACCTCTGCAGTTCACCGGCTATGGGATCAAATACCGACGAAAAATCCATCAAACTCTTGTAATAAAATTAAATTCCAAAAGTGACACCAAAAACCGTCGGCATAATACCGGTTGCCAGGCCCTATGTCAATCATAAAGCACTAATCCAGGCTTGTTTTAGAGGATCGATCACCCTACCAGCACGGCGCCGCCGTTAACATTCAGAATTTCGCCGGTAATGAAACTGGCCCACTCCGAGGCCAAAAATACGATCGGGCCCGCTAACTCCTGCGGCTCGGCCGCCCGCCCCAATGGAATAAGGGAGAGGTAGCGCGGGCCATCGGGGCTTCGTAATGCGTCGCGGCTCATGTCGGTGTCGACCCACCCCGGCGCCACACAATTTACCCTGATTCCAAACGGGGCCAACTCCGATGCCAGCGACTTGGTCAGCGATATCAGCGCCCCTTTCGAGGCCGCATAATGTGAGTGCCCGGCCTCGCCCCGCTGCCCTGCCGTCGATGATACGTAAATAATATTGCCCGACTTCTGCCTTTTCATGTGCGGTACCGCCGCCGTGGTGGTATAGAAACACCCCTTGATATTGATATCGATCGTGGCGTCGAGAATCTCGTCGCTCATCTCCTCGATCGCCGCCTCGGTCCAGATACCGGCGTTGTTGACCAGAATATCGAGCCGTCCGAATTCCTTGACCGTGGCGCTGACTAAATTTTCGCAATCATCCCGCCGCCCCATATCGGCCTTAAGTGTCAAGCACCGCCGGCCTGATCCCTTTATCTCCAGCTCCACACCATCAGCGGCCTTCCGGCTATTGTGATAATTGATAGCAATATCAGCCCCCAGCCGGGCGAATAACCTGGCCGCCTCGGCGCCAATTCCCCTCGAACCCCCGGTTATGAGAGCTACCCGGCCTTTGAAATCAATCATTTGAATCTCCAAATGAAAATAATGAGATAACATCCCCCGACTTGGAAAATTGCCCGCCCGGCTTATGGCCGGTTTGTCTTCCTACGTTCCGCAGACGTATGGATTTAAGCCGATTTCATGAGATTAGTCAATAGGGGAATGCCAGGACCTAAAATCCAAACATCTTCTCCACCGAGCGCCTGACTTCCGAGGCGATTTGGTCGAACTCCTCTTTAGTGAAACTCTGAATCTCGTTCAGGCGCCCGACCAGGTCCCTGTTGTTGTTGACCCAGCGGGCGACACATACCCCCTGCTGAAACGCCAGCAGGTGCAAAAATTGGCTCAGCAGCGGCCCCATCGGCCTGCCGGCGAGAATTTCATCGATATTTTTCGTGGCCTTTTTGACCGTTTCCAGGTAAAGCTGCCATGAGTCCACGGGAATCTGGTCACGCATAACTACTCCGAATTATCGCTAAATTGAGGTTTTTATTCAAAACCGGCAATTTCCATTCGCGGTTTCGACGCCACCGTCCCCAAAAGAATAAATGCCCGCGGCAATTCACCGCGGGCATTAGTATCACTCAGGTTTAAAGATCCTGATCAATAGGGCGTTTCGTCCTCGTCATCGCAGCTTCCCGGGCCTATTTCGCCTTCATTGTAAGACTCAAGGGTGCCTTTCCATGAGAGCACGCCTTGCTGCTCGCGTCCGGAAAGGGCATCCCAGTCCTCCCAGGAATGCGCGGCCAGGAACATGTCGACATTCTCAAGCACCTCCTCGATATCACCGTCGTCCGCCCCACTGGCAATATTGAGCCTGGCTGTTAATAAATGGGCGTATAACTTCGTTATGCCGTTGGAGGGAGTTCCGTAGACCTGTTGAGTAAGAATGTCATACGCGATCTGCGCCGTCGTCACGGCCAGCGCCTCGCTGCTATCGCTGGGTATTCCCAGCCATATCGGCAGGTATTGCGAGACCAAATCGTCCTGCGGCCCGAAACCGGCGTGATTCTTCCAGAATCCCTTGCCGCGGGTGCAGCCGAGGTTCTCCATGGCGTACATGCCGGCATCCCATGACATGTCGACTTCGCCGGCTCCCAGCTCGAAACAGTCGGTGTGTCCGGCCCTTTGATAAACGTCGCTGTCGAGCGAGTCATTATCCCCTTGATCCATGGGCGAAAAGACATACCCCTCTGGCAGAACGAAATGCAGGAAATAGCTGCCTGCGGGGATATCTTCGAACAAGTAATAACCCATCGTGTCGGTCAAAGCCTCCGCCACCACGACACTATCGCGGCAATTTTCCAAATGAACCGCGACTCCCGCCAGGCCCAATTCCCCGGCATCTTGGATGCCATTCATGTTGACATCATTCCAGACAAAATCACCCACGGAACCCGGCTCTTCAACCTCCGGCAAATCGAATTGTATCAACGTCTGATTCTGGCCCTCGTTCAGCATACCGGTGAATAAGTTGCCTGAAAGCCCGAAATTGTCATTCGGGAAAGCGCCCCATATGAAAGCATCGAAGACATGCCCCGATACTCCGCGCTGGATCGTCACGCAATCCTGTTGGCCATCGACAGTGTAGCAAATCTCGATTCTCGGCCGCTGGGCGATACTTATCTCCTCGCTGCTATAATAGGTTGTCCGCGCCGATTCGCCCTGTTCGAGCAATAAACCGAGGTTCGGCATATCGCCGTCCATCCAGGCCTGCACCAGCGATGTTATATCGGCCATTTTCCATCCGATTCCATGCGCCACAAACGAATCTACCACTGCCGAGTTGTAAGCGCCGGCGAAACTACTCCATGTGACAATGTTTTCGTTCCAGGCTGACGTTATGGCGTGGACATTAACCGTCTGGCCGGTGGGAATCACAACGTAAATCCACAGATATGCCGAATCCACCGTAACATCGGCGATATTAACCGGGTTAGTTCTCATCGACGAATTACCGCCCCCCGGGTCGAAAATGTCAGGCCGGTTCTGACAGCCGCCGATCGCCAGGATCAAGGCTGCCGCTAATATTAGATACCACACCCTTTTCATGAGTTACCCCTTTCGTGTCTTGATGTTGCCCCCGTCTATATGTAATTCCTCTGGTAAATCGCGCCGGCCGAAGATGGCCTCAATTAAGTTTCCCCAATCGGATATATAACTTAATGCTTTAAGTTTTATTGTCAAGCCTTTTATTGAGGTTTAAGGCCTCTTGGCTCCATGTAACGCGCCGTCTAAAACCATGGATGACAAGCGGTTAATTAAAGCATTCGCGCTACATTATGCCTCGTAGCCACTTGTCACCCGAATCTATCTCAAAGAATCGGCGCGGCCACTTCTACCGCCGCGCCCGAATGCTATTGCAAGCTGTAACTATTTGAGTAATAACATCTTCATGCTTGATTCCCTGTCGCCGGCCTTGAGGCGAACAAGATATGTGCCCGATGATACCGCGCCACCGAAATCGTCCCTGCCATCCCATACGATCCGCTTGTAGCCGGCGGTCTGCTCCTCATTTACCAGGAGCTTAACCCTTTGGCCAAGCAGACTAAATATCTCGACCCTCACATGCGCCTCGGCCGGCAGACCATATGAAATTGAGGTCGACGGATTGAACGGATTGGGGTAGTTCTGAGCCAGGAAAAATTCCCTTGGAATTCTCTCGGCGTCATCAATGGCGCCTGTTACCGTCAGTAATTTGCCGGAGTCCTTGTCTGATGGCATCGAAATGGCCGTCCAATTAACCCCGGCATAGACAGCATCGACATAGTACCAATAAATGCCGGTATCGAGTACGGCCAGGTCGATGAAATCCGTTGACGTTATCGGCTGAGTATTGAGCTTGACGAATTGCCCATTCTGCCATCTGCTCCGGAAGACGTTGTACCCCGCCAGGTCGCCGTGCGTGACAGCATCCCACGTGAGCTCGATCACCGTTTCCATAGAATCAGAGGCGCGGAAATTGGCCGGCACCGGGCAAGCCGTCATGTCGAAATCGACATTGTTGATTGTCTGGTCGGCCACCACGTCCAAGCTGTCCATGGTCATCGGGAAGAAACCGTCAATCTGTGCGGTCAAACTGGTATTGCCGGGTGGTATGTTCTTAATCCAATAATCACCCACCTCATCCGTGATGCGATATTGCCCCGTGGATGTCATGACCGTGACGCCCCCGTTTTGCCCGGCCCCGTTTAGGCTTACGGTTCCCCTGATGCCGCCCCCTCCGGTGTTGGTGGTTATCTTAATCGCCCGGCCCGATATCAACGCCGGCGCTGTCAGGGGATATGTATTGTCATAGGAATACTGAAGGCCTATGGTCTCGGATGGGTCTTCGAATCCGACCGAGCTGTAGTTCTCCTCCGAATCCTGGTTGTTTACGACGGTTCTATACTGGAATAATATCTCGCTGTCTCCGGTCAGGGTGGGATGATAGGCAGGATCCGATATTATGACTTCAAACCACTCGATGGCTCCGCCCGGCGGTGGATTGACATTTACCAGGGAATCGTATTCTATCACGAACAGGTGATTGGTGGTGTCATGCCAGGTGAATATGCCTTTCGTGGTTCCCGAGTTGAGCCTGAGATCATCCCAGAAAGGCGAGATCTGCCCGCCGGCATTGCCGGGGTCTGGGATCGGCCAGTTGAAGAAGTTGGCCCAGAAATTGCCGCCCATGTCCATACGGGCCGTGTCGGTGGCAATGAATCCGTTGATACTCACGATGATATGCTGATATGACTTGCCGAAATACCTGAAATCAAACGGCAGACTAATCATGATCGACTTGTCGTCGGTGCTGCTGAATGAGAGCCGTGTACCCTGCCCTCCCTGGCGTGGCGCGGTGTGTATCCATTGGTAAGTAGGGTGGGGCGCGTAGCTCGTATCGGTATTGTCGTACATGTAATAGCCGTATGCGTCCGGGCCGGTGGGGTCGCTTGTGGATGGAGCCCCTACGGAAACGCTGAAAGGAACCTCCGACCTGGTTCCGGAAGCCGTGGTCGTGTGAAGCATCAGATTCACCGAATGCCCGTCAAATATCCTCGCCGCCGTTGCCAACAGAAGGGACGTTCCGGCGCGGGTGCTGTCGACCGGTATATCGCCGAAAGAGCAGTTGCCGCTTAACACGGCGGTGTAATCATCCTCGGTGGTTATGTAGCCGTCAACTCCCTGGGCCGCCACCGTGCCCCTGTTTAGCAATGTTACCGCAATTGAGGCCGTATCGCCCTGGTCGAGACGGTTGTTCTCGTCGGAGACGGTTATACCGGCCACGGCAAATGCGGCGGCCGAAATCGGAATTTCCACGAGCGATTGCCAGTTTCCCTGGCTTTGGTCGATGGCATTTATTCTGAGTCGACAGACATCGCCATCTTCGGCATCCGGGGTCACGTGGACCACGAAAGGCCGGCTGTTCACGACACTTTGGCCCGGTGCTATATCGCCGAAATAGCGGCTATCATCGAACACCACAAGATGCTCATCCAGGGATTCCAGGGTCCCTTGCACGTCCATGGCGCCCAGGCCCGTCCCAAAATTCTTTAGAGATAGGGTAAGTTCGATTGTCTCGTTTGGCGACACCAGCCCATCGGCGTTGCCCCAGGAATTGCCGTTCATGTCATCGTCGATAATCGTCGAGTCGTTTCCCACCGCGATTTCGCCGGTAATAATCTCGACATTTCCCAAGAATGGAATCAGGTTCTGGCCGGAGACTGTCAGAGCCATGGCGCCGGCAGTGGGGGCGTCGAAATAGAGGATGGCATTTCCCGCCTCGTCGGTCTTCTCGACACTAAAAAGTTCCTCCACGAAGTCGTTGGTCTTGATCAATGTTACATAGGCGCCCGAGATCGGAATATTATTCGAATCGGTCACCGTAACTTCGAAATGATTCTGGCCCAATGCGACAGTATCGGCATGGGCGACCAATATATACTTCGGAATAGTGGTCCTCAGCTCGAGCCCCGGGTCGCCAAGCATGTTGTAAGTATGGAAATACTGTTCGACATAGCTGCCATTGCCCCTGTAGCGCGGGAATGTCATATATTGCTGCATCTTCCCCCTGACAGCGGCTGAGGCGAAATGGTAGTTGTTTTCGCCGAAAATACCCCAGAAATATCCAATCATGATGGGGTTGTTCCACTTGGTATGGGTGCCGCCATCGGAGACACCATAATACGCCGGGCCGCCTTTAAGGCTATCCGGATTGATGCCGGCCACCAACCATTCTTCGCCCAGGCATTCGGCCCCGAAATCGCCGGTGCCGCAGGTCATGACAGCCATAACTCCCATCTTTTGATTGTTTTGCATGGCGCCGAGGTTGCTCAGATCGAACGACGGACCCCACCAGCCATCGGGGCTGCCCGCCCCCCGATATTGCGTCATGGCGCGCCCGTTGTTAAGGTAGGTCATTATGCTGGAGTTGTAACTGGAGCCGTAAATTGTATCAACACGGATGAAGCCATGCTGCAGTTGGACTTGCCGGACCCAAATCGTGGTCAGTCGGGCAGTGGCATAATAAGTGTAACCTACCGAAAGACCCCGTACCCAATGCTGTCGGTCAAACATTTGGGGGTTGCGCTCGTACCTGAATATTTTCGCGATCGCTTTCCTGAACTCGGTCATATTGTCGACCGACATCCGTCCCACAAAAAGCTCGGGCAGGTAATCCGTTCCCTCGACACAGGCGTATTCGTGATCGGAGGCGTAATAGCTGTAAGGGTAATCAAGGATACCAGTCACGCCGAGATTGTCGAGGTCGCCGACAATCATCACATATTCCGGAGGAACCTCCCAGTCGTTGTATGCCGATCTGATATAGTTGAAAACCTGAATTGTCGAGGGAGTATTGTCGACCGGGTCGATATCGTGAGTCGAAACGAGCTGGACCGAGTATCCCATGCGATGTTTCCATTCCACGAGTGCTTTCAGGGAATCGATAAACATCGGCTTGGCAATGATCATGTATCCGCCGCGCTTGACCTCGGCGGTGGAAAAAAGCTCGTCGAAATTCGAAATCACGCTCTTATAAATTGGGTAAAATCCCTCGGACAGGTACCGATGGCGGACTTCTTTGGGATTGACGACGGGGCCATCGTACGAGAGGCTGACCGAGAGATTGTGGTATACCCGAAGCTGTCTTCGAACCGGATTGTATTGCACCGGGTAGAGAGCCACCTGAACGAGACGCACGTCGCGCATGATAGCCGGCTCGGAGACATCGGCCAACTCGCCGGGGTAGAAAGAATCCGTGCTATAGGCCGCATTGTCTATGCCGAAAGGGACCGGCGTGGGATCCGATTCGGGCTGGGCCGGCTGAACAGGCGCCAGGTCGATGTTCTCAAACACGTCGAAGCCTGAGTGTGTCACGTTGAGCCTGACTCCGGCCTGGTCGGGGATAGCTATCAGCGTGGTCAGGGCCGGTACATCGGGCTTACCCTCCTCCGAGATTTCCGCGTTGGTCATCTGCTCCCCCGCCGGCAACTGCACTTCCTGGTATTGGGTCGAGTTGAGTTCTACCGGTGTTAAGGATATCGCCGGAATCTGGATATTGAGATCAGTCCGCGAGTAATCGGAGGAACTGATTTCAAATCCGGCCGATACCGAATTAATATCCGAGACAATCTCGACCGATTGTCCGGCTGAGATGTGGCCTGGCATGAGTGAACCAGTGGCAATTAGAAGTCCGATAATTAAACAACGCCGCATATGGCCTCCGGGGCTTGGGCAGTACAGTATAAATGTGTCATCTTATTTTTCACTTTAATCACTAAGAATCCTAATTGAGGGTATGGACAATATTCCCGCTGCCTGGGTCGGTAAAGTAACTGCTTTCGGCTATAAAAAGGTGGTGCCGTCCTTCCAACCGGTGATATATTGATTTCCCGGCGCGCCCTTTTTTCGTGCTAATAACAATATTCGTCTCTGGCATGGTTCCGCAAATTGCGCCTAAGGCCCCGTCCGCTATCGACACCGGGTATACTGGACTTGAGTCGCCAGGTGAAATTGACTCCCCCTCCAAAAATGGATCGCCCGCAAGCCGAACTTAAGCTCGCGGGCGATCAGTAGGGGGGCGTTTAAACTTCTAATGCGGATCAGTCACAGTGAATTGGACCGATAAGGCCGTTGTTGTACTGATCGAGGAACGATTGCCAACCAAGAACCATTGTCCTCTGTGCCGGGCTTAAGATTGTCCAATCCGTCCAGTAATGGGTAGCCAGGAAAGCGTCGGCCGCGGCCATAGTGGCGGCGATAAGAGTAACATCGGCGTCATTGGCCTCGTTGAGCCTGGCGCCCAGAAGCTGGGCATAAAGCTTGGTGATCCCGTTCTTGGGATTACCATAAACATTCTGCTCAAGGATGTTATGGGAAATCGTGGTATTTGTAACATTGATGCTCTGCGCGCCGCCCGGTGTGCCAAGCCAAATCGGCAATAGCGGTGTCACTACGTCGTCCATCGGGCCGGAACCGTCGTGAGTCTTCCAATACCCGATTGTCCTGGTGCAGTGCTCATCCGGCAGGAAAATGCCGAGATCCCAGGTCAGATCCGTTTCGCCGCCATCGAGAGTGGTGCAGATGGTCATCCCTGTGGTTACATCGGCGTCGCTGTCGACTGCGTCATTTGCGCCCTGATCCTGCGGGCTGTAAGAGTAGCCTGAGGGCAGCACGAAATGAATGTTGTAGTTTCCCGGCTGCAGGCCGCTGAACAGGTAAAGGCCGTCGGCATCGGTGACATCGGTGTCCAGGATATTGCCGGCGCAATCCATCAGGTGAACTGTCACGCCCGGAACCCCGGGCTCGCCCAGATCCTGGATTCCATCGCGGTTGTCATCGAACCAGACGAAATCGCCG